>NZ_JAQMTJ010000254.1:0-13824 GCF_028330815.1 Dolichospermum lemmermannii CS-548 | reverse complement strand
TTCACTTTATCACACCACGTCCCTTTTAATGCTACTTATTCTCATTAAGCATCTTAATTTTTGAATTGGCTTTAGTTATTATGTACTACTTTAAGGGCTTTTTTGATCTGTGACAGTTTGGGGTGCGGAATGTGGGTTAAATATTGCTGTAGCTATAATCAAACTATCCCAATAAGAGTAATTATATTTTGCATTGATTTCTAATGCTTGTATAACTTCTGTTGTGTTGATTGCCTGAATCGAAAAAGTATTCACTATATCTGATATGATTGTAATTGCATCTGTTTTTGATGTGAATTTTTTTCTAGTTAAAACATGAAATAATTCTCCTGAAACCTGGGTGCTAACTAACAGAGATGAAGAATTATTTTTGATGATTTCTGCAACTTGCTGGGATTTTTCTAGCGGATTTTTAGCATAGAGATAAATCCAGAGATTACTATCGAGAAAAATTTTATCTATCATAAATTTCTTCTCGATTAAATTTGTAGTCTGGGGGAACTGGGAAGGAGTAGTTATTAACTCGCGCTAAGAATTGCTGTATTTTCAATTCTTGAGAATCTATTGGTTGTGTAGATTCGCTGGGTTCGAGAATCATAATTTGTATGGTTTTACCTTCTAATTCGGAACTTAGTTTTTCATTTAAAATAAGTTCACCGTTGGTACAGGTTGCTTGGATAATTTGCAGCATTATGAATAACCTTAAATCCTATATAAAATTTTTCGGTATGATCCTATTATAAACTACGCCCTGGGTGATAATTATCGGGTGAGGTTAAACAGATACAGGGTAAGGTTTTCAGGTGCGAACTGCTTGCAGCAGCGCTAGTTCCCTCCGGGACGCTTCGCGAACGCTATCGCTCTACTAATCCCTAGTAATGCTTGAGTGAGATAATGTGAACAGATACAGGTAATTACTTCAAAATAGCAAATTTTCAAAAGGATAATTTTGCTTCCAACGATAGGTGTTAAAGTCACGCTGATCTACTGAAAAAATTCGCCCATGTCCTAAATGTTCTGCTAAAATTACTAGGGAAGCATCAGCTAAATCCATTGGCAGATTAGCATATTTTTCCATTAATTTAATAATTTGCGGAGTATGGTGAGGCTCTAAATTAAAGATTGTAAATAATTCTTTTTCCAGACTATTTAAAAAAGTGACTTGAGCTTGAACTCCTTTGCGAGTTAGCAAAAGATAACAGGTTTCTGTAACAACACACCATGTTGTAATTAAAGGCTCATTGTATTTTTTTAAAGCTTGTTTTGCTGTTGCGTGGTAGGTGTCTTTTTGGTCAATGAGAGCTAACCAGAATCCTGTATCAACTATGATCATATTTGTTTGGTAATGTATTAGCTAAAACTTCTTTATATGTGGTTGATAAATTTTCTTCCACAGCACAACAACCAATTAATCCAATTTCATCAAATTTTTCATAGATACTTTTTTGTTGATGATGATTTTCTGGTTTTGGATAACGTTTTTTAAGTAATTGAATAAAATCCAGTAGTAAGATTTGCGCTTCTTCTGTTAAGGTGTCAATATCTTGAGATATTTCTGCAATTTTTATTACCATGATTAACTCCTCAATTGAGTAAATTTTTTCGGTATACTCCTATTATAAACTACACCCCAAAGATCCCCGACTTCTTTTCAAAATTTCTCTATCATATCCATAATTAATCTTAGAAGTCGGGGATCTGAATCAGGTGAGGTGAATATTTCCTCATGTATCTGTCATGGTTATATTGTTTTCTCTTATTTACATGATAGCTGCGAACTGCTTGCAGCAGCGCTTCGCTATCGCCCTAAACATCCTAGTAATAGTTGAGTGAGATAATGTAAACAGATACAGGGTAAGGTTTTCAGGTGCGAACTGCTTGCAGCAGCGCTTCGCTATCGCTCTATTAATCCCTCGTAATGGTTGAGAGTGAGATAATGCAAACAGATACAGTGTAGGGTTTTCGGTCTGTGATTTAGTGTTATTAATGGTGGGTTTTGTTGGGTTTATTTGCATCAACCTAACCTAATTACTCATATTTCTAAATCCTCATCTAATATTGTTTCAATGTCTCTTGCACCATGAATAACTCGCAAAATATCAATTTCTGATTCAGTGATACGATAAAAAATTAGATATTTTCTAAATCCTTTAATTGATTGTTGTCGAATATCTGCTAAATTGGGATGAGGAAAATCTGTCAATTTCCCCATAGCTGGAGTTTTAGCTAATTGTTTAAATGTTGTTTCTGCTGCTATTAAAAAGCGGTCGGAAACGTCTAAACTGTCTTCTGCTATGTAAGGTGGCTAAATCTATCAAGTCGCGGATAACTTGAGGTCTTTTTTTAATTGCAAACATCATGGCTAAATTGCACTTTGACGTTTGTTAGTTTTTTCACGAACTGCTTGACGAATATCTTCCCAATCTTGTGCAGTCATTTCTGTTGCATTTCCTGAGTTTAATCCTTCTAAAAGCATGGTTTGTAATCGTTCATTTGCTCTCTGTTTTTGGTCTTGTCGCACTAATTCCCGAAAATATTCACTAACGCTGCTGTAACCACCTTGCGCTACCTGTTCTTCTATATAATCGCGCATGGTGTCAGGTAAGGAAATATTCATACTTTTCATAATGTGATTTCGCTGAATTTTCTTTTCTATAGTATGGCAGGTTTTGTCATTTTCTGCCATGACTGTGATCTGCTTGCAGCAGCGCTTCGCTATCGCTCTACTAATCCCTAGTAATGCTTGATTGAGATAACGTAAACAGATACAGGATTTTTGAGTTTTAATAAGTGCGTTATTAATAGTGGGTTATTTTGTTATTAACCCACTGAAAATATTACTTATTTCCTAAAAATTCATCTACGGTAATTCCTGCTTGTCTAATTAAACTTCTGAGTAATCCTGGTGCTAGTTCTTTATGATTGGGAACTGATAAAATGGGTTTTGATTCGTGCCACAGTATGATATGACTTCCGGTTTGATGATCTACAGCATAGCCAAATTTTTCAAAGATTTTGACTGTTTGTTTACCGGAAATATTTGATAAGCGTCCCATTTATACTACTACTTCCCCTACAAAAGATTGAGATTCTTTGGTTACATAGGGTTTACCATGTTTTTCTAATACGTGAAGATAGCCTTTGATAGCATCTTTGATATTTTCAATTGCTTCATCTAAGTTTGTACCTTGACTGACACAACCAGGAAGTTCTGGTACTTCAGCAACGTAACCTAGATATTCTGAATCATAGGTGAATATTACTTGAAATTTCATACAGGAAGGGTTTGTATATTTGTGTGCTGATTATTAATATATCTAATTTTCTTGGCTAGTTGTTTGAGGATTTGATTTAGTTCTGGTGGTGAGGTGAATATTTACACAATCTGCTTGCAGCAGCGCTTCGCTATCGCCCTAAACATCCCTAGTAACGCTTGAGTGAGATAACGTAAACAGATACAGGGTAAGGTTTTCAGACTGCGATCGCCCCACTAATCCCTAGTAATGCTTGAGTGAGATAACGTAAACAGATACAGGGTAAGGTTTTTGGACTGCGATCACCCTAAACATCCCTAGTAATAATTGAGTGAGATAACGTAAACAGATACAGGGTAAGGTTTTCAGGTGCGATCGCTCTACTAATCCCTAGTAATAGTTGAGTAAGATAATGTAAACATAAGTAAGTCGGCACGATAAAATCAATATACATTTTTTTCGTAAAAACCCTTAAATAACCTATCTATAAGGTATTTGTCGAATTTACATTTCGTTACATATGTTGATTGTTTAACGCCAACTTACTTATACAGGGTAACGTTTTCAGGTGCGATCGCTCTATTAATCCCCAGTAATGCTTGAGTGAGATAATGTAAACAGATACAGGGTAGGCTTTTCACGTGCGATCGCTCTATTAATCCCTAGTAATGGTTGAGTAAGATAATGTGAACAGATACAGGGTTTCTGATTCTTTGGAAGATATTTATTAGTTTCAAGTGAAGGCTATTTTAAACTCTCATTTACTACAACACTATGTAATTGAGAGTTTTTTGCTTTGTCATTAATCTCAATCCGAAAGACAAATATGTTTTTATGTGCGCTACGCGCAAATTTGTTTCTTGGATATTCTTTGTCTTCCCATTAATCTACATAGGCTAACGCCTAATTAGTGGTGATGAAGGATTCTAGTTTTATCATCTATTTCATTTGAGGTGTTTCAATGATTTCTTTTTCTATTTCTATCTCTCATCGGAATTTTAGAGGTATTCCAATTGGACGGATTTATATTCATCATTCTTTGGTTTCCCATTCTTCCGTTATTTCTTTACTTCCCTTACTTCATATACTTGATGAATACATTTATATGGATGGTTCTAAACGTATTTGGTTTCTTGCACCTGTTTCTCTGTATTATCGTCTTGCTTGTCAATATCCTAATCCCAAGTTTTCTGCTTATACTTTGTATCTTCTGAGAAAAGCAGCTACATTTTTTAAAGGGCTGAAATCTCCGCATTTACCTGATAGTGACTATTTTGACTAATCTTAGTTATCCCTCTATTATGTACTTATGTAATTTTCTATTCCATCCGAAATATAAACTATTATCCTTAACCTCATCTATCTCTTCACTGTCACTAATGAGGTCTTGATTTTTCTCCTCTAATTCTCGCATATAATGTCTGAGAACTCCCCCAACTGCGATCGCTCTAGTTTTGTGTAGTTGACGGGTTAATTCTAGAAACCATTCCCTATCAGCCACTAAATCAGACTCTTTCACCTGATATTTCAGAATTTCAGGAATTAACACTTTTGGATCATGGTGTTTTTTAATCGCTCTCACATCAACTACTGGCTGATAATTCACCCTTAAACACTGCTGCCATAATGATACCCATTTAGCTTGAGAAATATAGCCATGACTGAAATATGAAGGCTGTACCATCGCTAATAGGTGTATATGTGGGTGTGCTGATATTCCATCTTTACCTTTGGTAACTTCTATAGACTTTACCCAACCTTTAGCTGGCCATGCTTTCAACTCTGATAAACGTTTAAAAGCTTTGTTTATTTCATCTAAGGTTTCTCTGAGTTCTTCAATGTTGCAATTTCTTACTGTCAGGGTGATAAACAACCAACGGTATTTAGGGTAATCTGTGACAACTTGAGGGAGAATCTGATAAGCTTTTGCTTTCCACATCATAGAACGTCGCCACTGACAAACTGGACAGTGACGCACTCGACAAAATCGCGCATTTATTAATTTTAACTTGAGAATATCTGCTGATTCTTCTGCAATTAAGCGAAACTCTAGCCACTCAGAACAGCTTTTCAACCGCCAAGCATACTCATGAAAAGTATCATTATTTGCTTTTGCGTAAAACTCAGCAATTTTATCAGCATTAATTCGATGCTTTTCCCAAGTGTTACCTGTAGGATCAAGTCCAGACAAGCAATCTAACTCGGTCATGTTATCCATAAATAACTCTTAGCGTGAAAATAATTAATATATTTATACCCATGTATAACTAAAAACATCAACGTTCTTTTACAAACATGACTATAAGTAATTATAATTAAGTTTAATGTATTTTATTAAAAATAAGAAATTAACCAACATGAAAAAGTTTTTTTGTTCAATTCTCATTTTAGTGATGCTATATAGCTGCAAAGGCTCTGGTAAACTTGCAGGTCAGATAACAAAAGAAGTAGGGAAAGGTTTAGCTAATGCTGTAGGTGAATCTTTAGTAAAAACTGGTACTGAAGCTATTGTTAAGTCATTTAGTGATCAGAATAAACTATCAAAGCAACAGGCTTTATGGAAAACAGCTAATGAGATAAATAAGTCTACACCTATACAAATAGATCAAGAAACTATACTGAATAACGTTGGTGTAGAGATTGATAGATTAGTTTATAATTATGAGTTAATCAACTATTCATCTTTTGAAGTAGATGAACAAAAGCTTGCTTATGCTATACTACCAGTAATAGAAAGTTCTATCTGTATCACTCCACAGACAAAACTTGCTTTGCAAAAAGGCGTATCATTTGCCTTTTGTTATTTCGGCAATGATAGTAGATTCATAACCAAGTTCATTATACATCCAGCACATTGTGGTTATTAAATTAGCTAGTAGGTGCGTTAGGATAAAATCTGTAACGCACAATAAATTATTAACAAAACACTAATAACCTGAAGACTCCAATGGTGGTCTAGGTGTGATTGTTTCAGTTTTATTTAATTGCTCAATAAGCTTATCAGCCAAGTCAACAGATGTTGAAATTAGTGCATTAGGGTTTGTTTCAGGGACAGCAATTAGTCCAGAAAATATTTCTAATGCAAATAGCTCGCGTTTAGTAAGTCCACGTGAACGAATTACAGTGTTTTCAGGTAGATTAGCATACATGGGGTAAGCAAAATCATTAGGTTCTGTAGTCATCTTTTTTTATTTAGGTTTGTTCTAGTTTACTATACTCATGTATGAAACTATCCTAATGAGTGTGTTTAAAAACTTCAAGGGTAAGCCAGTATAGTAGGGTGTGTTAGCAACACCGCAACGCACCCTACAGAAATATGATATTAATGCACCAACTCAATAGCCCGCTTAGTCAACGCTTCCGCAGTCAACCCATTAAAAGCCATCAACTCACCCGCACTAGCCGTAGTTTCCCCACGCTTCCAGGCAAAAGAATCACGTTTTGAATTACTGCGTAACATGATCGGTTCTAACATCGCCGCAGCGCCACCTGTCACACCAATTAAGGCATCTCCACCAAACAATTGCTCAAAATCGGCATCACTTAAAAAACCGTTATCAGGTTCAGAACAAGTATCCCAAGCAGTATCATGAGGACGATATAAACGACGAGGATTGATAATAGAAACAATCTTCACACCAATACCTTCAGTTTCTAAAAAAGCCGCCGCTTCAAACACAGGAATTAAAGTCAAATCGCCAATTACAGCAAATACAACAGTCTTCCCACCAGCCACTTCATGTAATAACACCGCACCATCAATTAAGCCTTTTTCAGTTTGGGCAAAGGTGCTACGAATTGGCAAAGGAGACTTACTAGCAGTAATGACAATGCCCTTATTTTTTGTTTGCAAAGCCCAGTCATAACAGACTTGAATACTGTTAGCATCTGGGGGAAATAATGGGAAGACATTTCCCGTTCTCATCAAAGAAGCAAAATAAGCTTCAATTTCTGGTCTTTGGTGAGTCCAACCGTTGCGTCCTTGTTCTAATGCCCCCGCAGTAAATAATGTAATTGTTGAGGGTGTTTTGCGGCGTAATTCTGCCATTGCTTGGGTGACAGTTTGCCAAATTGGTAAACCATTGATGGCAAAAGATTCATAGGAACACCACAAAGTTCTCGCCCCCATTAAGGATAAACCAGCCGCTAAACCAGCACAAGCATCTTCGCTCAAAGGTTCGTAAACTTGACCTCCTGGGGCTTGATGATAGGTGTCATCGGTGGTGGGGTGAATGATTTTTAATGCCTCATTAATATTACCAATTCCTGAAGCGGCGTTACCATCGGCGTTAGTCACGAGGAAGTTTTTATCTTTATTTCCTACTACTCCCACCAGTTTACCCATGACAGTTGTAGAAACTTGAGGAACTGCGCCAACTGGATATTCTGCTAATGGTAATTCGCCAATTTCTGCTAAGGGTAATTCAAATTCTGTGACTACAGTTTTCGCAGCCGGACCACCTCCAGCCCGTTCCGCATTTGTCCGCACAATTTGCCATGCTGGGGCTGATAATGCCCGTTTTTGTAAGGCGCTGACTATATGGGGCGCGGTTAAAGTATCTTGAGGATAGAGGTTGTGGGATTTTGCCCCTAAAGCGTGAACCCCTGCCCCTTTGAGTTGTTTGATAATAAATACGGTCAATTTACCGCCGAGTGCTGAACGGGCAGCTTTATCCATACCTACTAATACCGCTTTGGTAAATTCTAGGCGCTTGGCAAAGGAAAATACCGTACTATCAACATATTCACCTGCTTGGTTTTGGTCGTCAAAATCTTTGGCGTTGACTAATACGACTTCGGCAAAACCGTTACCTTGCCAATAGGCAATCATCTCTGCGTTAGTTTTCAAAGATACCATGCTGTGGTGTTCTTGGCTGTAACCGTTCCACACTAACACGGGTAAAAAGTTGGTAACGGTGGGGTAAGCGGTGTTGAAATGTGCCATTGAACTCATGATATAGGGTTCACCCAGTCCCCCGTCTCCCACAGTGAAGGGGAAGAGTTTATCACGGTGTAATAGGGCTGCGGCCATGGCGAAATGTTGTCCTTGTCCCAGGGGTCCAGCCGGTGCGAGAATACCGGGAATATAGCCGGAAAGGTGTCCTAATAATCCATGCTTTTCTCGAAAGCGATCGCCCAATTGTTGTACAGTGGAAATGCCCATGTCTTCTAAGGAACGGTCTAAGAACATGGCACTATAAAAACCGGGGGCATGGTGTCCCACTTCCGTGATAATGTTTTTATGTCCCAGCATGACCAAAGCTGCATAAGCTTCCGCTTGGCTGGCAAAACCGCCGGGATGTCCAGAAGCCTTACTAGCACTGATGTGTAGGGTGAGGTAGCGCAGGGCATCAGCGGCGAGTAAGGTTTGATATACTGCTGTTGTATCTGTTGGGGAGGCGATCGCCCTCTTGCCCGATTCTATCACGGGAGTTGCCCCATAAGTTTCAAAATCTGGCAATGCTTCCCCAAAATATTGTATTCCTTCACAAAAATCAGGAAGTGCGGAAGCTGCCTTTGTCGTAATTGTTGTCATGCTGAGTACCTGAATAAAATCGGAAAAACTAGAGATTCTGGTTTAATGTAACCAAGATTTTACATCTTTGAGGATCTAATAGTTAATTGCTTTTTCGCAATATCACCATAAGTAGGTTAAATACTCATCTCACATGATTACTTGTTTTTCCTTTCATGTCATTAAATCAGTATACGTAGGGGTTTAGCAGTGCTAAACCCCTACACATCTAGTTTTTTTTATAATCTTGTGAAAATTCAAATCTCAAGGGTTTATAGTTGAAGTTGAGTTATTCTGTAATTAATTGTGTAATCAAAATAGGAGAAAATTATGCAACTACTACCAGGACCAAAAGTATCAGCTACTATTCAAGTTTTAAACTGGATATTCAGACCCATGAGTTATTTGACAGAATGTGCCAAGACTTATGGTGATTTATTCACTTTAAAATTGCAAAGTAATTTACCACCAATGTTATTTGTTCATTCTCCTGAAGCAATGCAGCAGGTGTTAAGTAATGATCAAAAAGACTTGGAAGCACCAGGAGAATTAAATAGTATTTTTGAATATTTACTCGGTAAAAAATCTGTCATTAGTCTGAGTGGTAAAGAACATCAACGTCAACGGCAATTAATTATGCCACCTTTTCATGGGGAAAGAATGCGAAGTTATGCTGAATTAATTGAAAATATTACCACAAAAATTATCAATGAACAACCAAAAAATCAACCTTTCAATATCAGAAATGTTGCCCAAGAGATTACACTTGGGGTAATGATGGAAGCCGTTTTTGGCATTTATGAAGGAGAACGAGCAGAAAAACTTAAACATTTACTTTGTGAAATTTTAGAACAGGGTAGCAGTCCTTGGAGAGTTGCTTTTCTCTATCTTCCCAAATTGAAAGAAATCATAGGAATTTCTGAAATTTGGAAAAGACAAATGAAGAAACAGGAAAAAGCTGATCAACTCATTTATCAGGAAATTCAAGAAAGAAGAGAAAATTTTGATCCTAATCGCACAGATATTCTTAATTTACTTATGTCTGCTCAAGATGAAAACGGTCAACCTATGACTGATGCAGAATTAAGAGATGAATTGATGACTTTATTAGTCGCAGGTCATGAAACTACAGCCACAGCTATTTCTTGGGCTTTTTACTGGATTCATAAACTCCCAGAAGTTCGAGAAAAGCTATTAGTCGAATTGGATAGTTTAGGAGAAAATCCTGATTCTAATACTATCTTTAAATTGCCATATTTAACTGCTGTCTGTAATGAAACATTAAGGATTTATCCCATAGCAATGCTAACTTTTCCCAGAAAAGTTAAAACTCCGATTTCTCTTGGTGGTTATCAACTAGAACCAGGTACAGTTATCATGGGTTCAATTTACTTAACTCATCGAAGAGAAGATATTTATCCTGAACCTGAAAAATTTAACCCAGAACGCTTTTTAGAAAGACAATTTTCACCTTATGAATTTCTACCTTTTGGGGGTGGTGCAAGACGTTGTATTGGTTTAGCATTTGCCCAAATGGAAATGAAATTAATATTAGCTAAAGTTCTGAAAACATGGTCAATGAAATTAGTTAATATCGATGAAATTAAACCACAAAGACGGGGTTTAGTTACAGGTCCAAATGGTCCCATAAATTTAGAAATTCAGAATCTTCGTCAACCAAAATCTGTAAACTTAGAAACAGTCACAGTTTAACAGCAATAATTTCTCAAACAAGATCCCTGATTTATTGAATAAATTGGGGATCTATAGTAATCCTAAATAAGACGTATTTGTATAACCTGCCGTAAACATACATCTCTTCCTTCTCTACCTCTGCGCTCTCTGTGCCTCTGTGGTTCGTTCTCCGACAACAACTCAAATAGGATTGCTATATTATTGTAACTAATCTCCACTAAAATTTTACCTAATTTACTTGCAATTTGCCGTAAATATTAATAATATAAAAAAGCCAGGTTTCTATGTCATCAGAGATATGCAAGAATACGACGTTATCATCATCGGTGCTGGACACAACGGTTTAGTTTGTGCAGCTTATTTACTCAAAGCAGGTTATAGCGTCCTTCTACTAGAAAAACGTCCTGTTCCCGGTGGTGCAGCCACAACAGAAGAATGTATCCCAGACAAAGCACCAGGTTTTAAATTTAACTTGTGTGCCATTGACCATGAATTTATTCATTTGGGTCCAGTAGTAGAAGAATTAGAACTGACAAAATATGGCTTAGAATATCTAGATTGTGACCCAGTTGTATTTTGTCCTCACCCCGACGGTAAATATTTTTTAGCTCATAAATCCTTAGAAAAGACCTGTGCAGAAATCGCTCGTTATAATGAAAGAGATGCTAAAAAATATGCCGAGTTTACAAATTATTGGCAACGGGCAATTAACGCCATGATTCCCATGTTTAATGCCCCACCCAAATCAATTATAGATATTTTCGGTAACTACAATCTGCAACAAGTTAAAGATTTATTTTCTGTAGTTGGTTCTCCCGCCAAAAGTTTTGATTTTGTGCGAACAATGTTAAACAGCGCCGAAGATATTCTTAATGAATGGTTTGATGAAGAATTTCTCAAAGCTCCCCTATCTAGATTAGCATCAGAATTAGGTGCGCCACCTTCTCAAAAAAATCTGGCAATTGGGGTGATGATGATGGCTATGCGTCATAATCCTGGAATGGCTAGACCTCGCGGCGGTACAGGTGCATTGGTGCAAGCTTTGGTGAAATTAGTTAAGAGTAAAGGTGGGGTAATTCTCACAGACCAGCACGTGGAAAAGATTTTAATTAATGATGCTAAAGCCGAGGGTGTGAGGGTAGCAGGTGGTAAAGAATATCGAGCTAAACAGGGAGTAATTTCTAATATTGATGCTCAAAGATTATTCTTACAAATGACAGAAAAAAGTGATATTGATGCCGTTGATCCTGATTTATGGGAAAGATTAGAACGCCGCATTATCAACAACAATGAAACTATCCTGAAAATAGATTTAGCATTAGATGAACCCTTGCATTTTTCTCATCATGATCATAAAGATGAATATCTCATTGGTTCAATTTTAATTGCTGATTCCATGAATCATGTAGAACAGGCTCATAGTAAATGTACAATTGGCGAAATTCCCGATTCTGACCCCTCCATGTATCTCGTCATGCCTAGCGCTCTTGACCCTAGTTTAGCACCACCTGGTAAACATACTTTATGGATTGAATTTTTTGCTCCTTATCAAATTGCTAATGCAAAAGGTACAGGTTTAAAAGGGACAGGTTGGACTGATGAATTGAAAAACAAAGTTGCAGATAGAGTAATTGACAAATTAGCAACTTACGCCCCCAATGTGAAGAAAGCAACTATCGCTAGAAGAGTAGAAAGTCCGGCAGAATTAGGAGAAAGATTAGGGGCATACAAAGGGAATTATTATCATATTGATATGACAATGGATCAAATGATCTTTTTCCGACCTTTACCCGAATTAGCTAATTATAAAACCCCCATTGATAATCTCTTTTTAACAGGCGCAGGAACACATCCAGGTGGCTCAATTTCCGGTATGCCAGGACGCAATTGTGCAAGAGTATTTTTGCAGAATAAGCAACCTTTTAGTCAGGCTTTAAAGGATGCTCGAAATTCAATTAAGTCTACAGTTAATTCGGTATTTGGATAGACGGTTCTTATTCAGGTTAACTACCATATACCTGCGGCCAAGTTGTCAACAAAAATACTACAACCGCGCTGATAGCTAAGACACCTTGAATCAAATTCCCCACCACTGTACCGACAGTGATTCCTATACCAGCTTTTACCGCAGGCCATAATTGACGTTGATAAAGAAACTCACCAACAATTGCTCCTAACAGTGGTCCAAATAAAATCCCTAATAATGGACCACCAAAAGGTAAAGCTGGTAATAATCCAAAAAACCCCAGTAATAAACCCACAAATGCGCCAATTTGTCCCCACTTACTCGCACCGGCTTGTTTTGCTCCGATATAACCAGCCAGGAAATCAACTCCTGTACTCAGAAGTAAAACAATGATTGTCACAATCAGGGGAATTTTGATAGCTGCAAAGGAATTACTGACAATTCCCCAAATAACAATAGATATTAAAATCAAACTACTTCCAGGGATAGCTGGAACTACAGCACCGATAATCCCTACGAACATTACAGCCACTAAGAGTAAATAAATAATTTGCATAATTCATAATTTATAACTTTTATAATCTCGTTCCCAGTCTCCGACTGGGAATGTTCATCACGCGGCTCTGCCGCTAGTAACGGGAGGCAGAGCCTCAAAGTTAGCATTCCTAGCCAGAGTCTAGGAACGAGAATGACCAAGAGTAACAGCTAATTTATCGGCAATTCCCGCAATCCAGTTTTCATCTTGTTTAGTGTAACTGCGGGGAGCATTTGCTGCTAAAATTAAAACCCCTTCTTTACCAATTGGTTGACAAATTACACCTTGTGTGTTTTCTGGTAAATAGTCAAATTCGATTTTACCAGGATAGACATACAAAGCAACTAAATAAATTGGCTTTTGTGTTTCTAATACTTTTTTTAAAATTATTCCTGGTACTACTTCCGATTTAGCAGCCAGAATACCGCGACGTAATAAAACTTTACCTTGATAATAAACTATGAGCGATCGCGTCACTGTATTAGTTAATAATAACCGCGATGCCCAGGCTAATTCTATTTTCGCGGCTTCTGGTAATTCTGGATCTAAAAAAAATCCCTCTTCCCCAATTAATTCTACTGTCTCCGGTGTGCGCGGCTGTACCTGTTGCCAAATTAAACCAGTTAAAATTAACACCGCACTCAGAATTACCCCCAGCACATCTCCTCGTGCTTGGGAATTTGTCAGTTCCGGTGTTAACAACCGATTCATTAACAAAAGCACAGCACCTAAACCCCCAACAACTAAGGGTAAACGCCGTAAAACTCGATTGGGATCTGATTTGGTCATTAGGAATAGGAGTCAGGAGTCAGGAGTCAGGAGTCAGGAGTCAGGAGTCAGGAGTCACCGAGTCACCGAG
>NZ_JAQMTJ010000253.1:0-6352 GCF_028330815.1 Dolichospermum lemmermannii CS-548 | reverse complement strand
AGTAGAACGGCTTGAATAATTCAAAGTTTGTAGTGAGGAATTTATTCCTCATTTGAGGGCTGAAGCCCTCACTACGAAATCATCTCCAGATTTTTTACATTACTTAATATACTTTGATTTATTTTCGTCTACTTACTTAAAGTAAAAAACCACATCTTCAACGAACTAATATGGGGTGGTTCATAAAATATGTTATTACAATAGTATTACTCTGATCAAGAAGCTATTAACTTATGTACACCTTAAAAATTCGTAAAGTTGGAAATTCCTTGGGCTTAACATTACCTAAAGAAGCCCTGGAAAAACTTAAAGTTCAAGAAGGAGACAGCGTATTTGTCACTGAAACCCCAGCAGGTGTTATGATAACTTCTTGTAATCCTGATTTTGAAAAAGCAATGGAAGCCTACAAAAAAGTCAGCACAAAATACAGAAATGCACTTCATGAGTTAGGGAAATGAATGGAATTTTCTGGTTAGATGAAATAATTGTTACAGCTATACATGAAGACCAATTAATACAGCATGGTGGTCTTGCAGGTGTGCGAGATAACAATTTGTTTTTAGCTAGTTTAGATAGACCAAAGAATTTACTTGCTTATGGTGAACCTACACCCAGTATATTTGATTTAGCAGCGGCTTATGGTTATGGATTTGCTAAAAATCATGCTTTTATAGACGGTAATAAACGGGTAGCTTTCGTAGTAATGGCTATCTTTCTGGAATTAAATGGATATTCGTTGAATGTTCCAGAACCGGAAGTTGTTTTAATAATGGAACGACTAGCAAACGGCCAAGAAAGTCAAGAAACCATATCAGAATGGCTTCAAGAAAATTCTATTCAATATTAAAGGGTATTCGTAGTTTACCAGACTATTACTTCCAAATTTCCGGGGGGTAAATTCACGGATTCGGTAATCAGCAAGTTACCAGATTGATCAATTTTTCCTTTGAGTTTGTATGCTTGCATGATGTTTTTCATAAGACTCTGTTTTTATATTATCTCCCGTTGAGCAAAATTCAATCTCTAAATTTGGGTTTAAATTATGATAACTACACTCATTGAACGAGAAGCAGAACCAATTTTAATTAGCGACTTAACCTGGAGAGAATTTAAAGCTGTTGAACAGCTAATTGAGCGCCCAGGGTTAAGGTTATCCTTTTTAGATGGAGTTTTAGAGATTCGGAAAATGCCAGGGAAAAAACACGAAACTATCAAAGAACGTATTGGGGCTTTACTAGAAATTTATTTAGAGTTTTTGGAATTAGATTTTACTCCTACTGGTTCTGTCACACTAGAAAATGAATTTGAAAAGGTTAAAAAAGAAGGTGATAAATCTTATGAATTGGGAGCAAATAGAAAACGCCCTGATTTAGTGATTGAGGTGGTTGTTAGTAGTGGAGGAATTAATAAACTGGAAGCATATAAACGGTTACAAATTCCTGAAGTCTGGTTTTGGATGAATGATGAATTATTGTTTTATAGTTTAGGAAATGAGGGGTATGAAGCTGTTAGTAAATCGCAACTTTTACCGAGTTTAGATGTAGATTTATTGATGGGTTGTATTAATATAGAAAATCATGCTCAAGCACTGCGGGAATTTAGAGCAGGGATAAAAGTTACAGGATAAAAATAACAGAATCTTTAGGGAATAGCGATGAAAGCAGCAGCACATAATTTAGGTCATACTGTTGATGAACATACAAAGACTTATCAAAGATGATTTGGGATGGAAAATAGGAAAAAAGCCTTTGGTGAGGTAATTAGTCAAAAGTCGTTAATTGAGTTACAGAAGAATGAAATATTGGTGTTAAGGATGGAGAATGAAAGGTTGAAGTTGGAGGTGGAAAAGTTTAAATTTTTGGAGAATGTCTAACAATCCAATAGTGCTTGAGCCTGATCACATCTTGTACCTGCTCTAGCAGTTTTTTAGGACGTTGTTCCATAGGACATTATGCAGAGAAATTCTGTATAATACCAAGGGATATACGGAAAAATTCTATATAATCTCATTACACGGGTGTATTATCCAGAAAAATTCTGCATAACTTGACAAGAATCGCCTGTAATGTTTACTATATACCTGTATTCAAAAGTGTTATATAGAAAATTTTTGTATAATACATAGTTATACATAAAGAGAACAAAGTACCAAAAGTTTTAAGTAAAAATGAGGTAATAGTAAAGAAACAATATGTCTAAAAAAAATCAATCAAAAAGATTAACGAATCAACATAAAGAGTCTCAAGGTGTAGTTGGTATATTTGGAAATGAAGCAAAGTCCCACGATATAGCAGTTGGACAAATTTCACGCCTTGTAATTAAACAGCTTGAAAAGGAATTTCCTCAATTATCTTTTAAATACAAAACAAGCATAAGTAAAAAAGAAATAAACGAAGCGTTACAGAAACTTGATTCACAATTAGGACAAACACTTTTTGTGCCAAATTCACGTATTAAACCTGATGGTGGAATAATTCAAGTAAAAGACGATAACGGTAATTGGAGGGTGGTGCTTGTAACGGAAGCTAAACATCAAGGGAAAGACATTGAAAATATCCACAAAGGAAAACTAGTTGGTACAGATAATAATCAAGACTTGATGGCTGCTGGTAATGCAATAGAAAGATCTCATAAAAACAGATCAGAAATTGCTAATTTTATGCTATCTGAATCCCATTTTCCCTACATCTTATTTCTGGAAGGGTCAAATTTTCTAACTGAAACTATTTCAATTAAAAGACCTGATGGAAGGGTGGTAACTCTTAATTATGATTCAGGGATGCTAAATAGATTAGATAGATTGACCTCTGCAAATTATGGAATGCCAATTAACACTAATTTGTGTAAAAATAAATTTGTTAAGCATCATGATAAAACAATTATGCTTCAAGCAGCTTCAATTTATACACAAGGAAATGGAGAAAAATGGGATGCAAAAAAAATGTTTGATATTATGATTGAAGTGTCTAAGTCCTCTCTTAAGGCATTAGGTAGTGAAATATTTAACCAAATTACCAATAACGAATAATACGGGTTGATAATGGCAAGAAAAGTACAGCACTCTTTGTTGAAAAAAGCAAAACAAAACAAAAATGACGAGTTTTATACACAGCTTTCAGATATAGAAAATGAGTTAAAACATTATAAAAGTCATTTTAAAAATAAAGTAGTTTTTTGTAATTGCGATGATGCTCGGATTAGCAATTTTTTTAATTACTTCGCATCAAATTTCGCAGAATTGGGTATTAAAAAATTAATAACAGCTTGTTATAGAAAACAAGAAAGGGATTTGTTTAATACCGAAGAAGTTGAAAATGGTTTTTTCTTTGAATATACAGGTGTAGAGGGAGAAAGAATTAAACCAAGTTCAACTGACATCGTTCATTTTAAAGGTGATGGCGATTTTCGTAGTGCTGAAAGTATCGAACTATTAAAGCAATCCGATATTGTTGTTACTAATCCTCCATTTTCATTATTTAGGGAGTATGTGGCTCAATTAATTAAATACGATAAAAAATTCTTAATAATTGGCAATATTAATGCTATCACCTATAAAGAAATATTTAAGTTAATTAAGGAAAACAAGGCGTGGTTAGGAATAAACCTTGGTAGAGGTATTTCAGGTTTTATTGTCCCCGAACACTATGAACTCTATGGCACAGAGACTAGGATTGATAGCTCTGGAAATAGAATAGTTTCTCCAAACAATTGTCTATGGTTAACTAATTTAGACACTTTTAAACGACACGAAGGTATTACTCTCACAAAGAGATATTTTGGAAACGAAATTGAATATCCCCATTATGACAACTATGATGGTATTAATGTGAATAAAACACAAGACATACCATTAGACTACAAAGGATTTATGGGTGTACCTATAACATTTCTACATAAATTCAATCCCGATCAGTTTGAAATAATTAAATTTAGAAAAGGGAATGATGAAAAAGATTTGTCAATAAATGGAAAATGTCCATATTTTAGGATTCTAATCAAGAATAAACGAATATTGACTGAATTATCTAACAATAGAGGAATACCACAAGTGCGATAGCGAAGCGCTGCTGCAAGCAGTGCGATCGCTGATCTTGTAGGTTGGGTTGAGGAACGAAACCCAACATTGATATAATAATATTAGTCGGTTTTAGTGTTGGCGATGCCCTTGGCAACCACTTTGTGGTATCGCTTATTTTCAAGTTAGGATGAAATAAGCGAGAGAGATTTTGTTGTCATGAATAAGAGGACTCAACTGCTCGAAGTAATTGCAGCTTTACCAGAGGAATTAGTTGACCAAGCATTGAATTACGTGCAAATGTTGCAACATCCAATTCAGATTACACCTGGAGTTTGCGGGGGACAAGCACGAATTAGAAATACACGAATTCCCCTATGGACTTTGGTAGCATATCGTCAACAAGGTGCGCCGGATGAAGAATTATTGGCAAATTATCCTGGATTGACTGCGGAAGATTTAAGTGCAGCTTGGCATTACTACGAACAAAATCCCGAACAAATCGATCAAGAAATTGCCCAAGATGATTTAGTTTAATGGCATTACAATTTTACTCCAACGAAAATTTTCCGATCGCAATGGTAAACTTACTCAGATCGGAGGGACACGATGTATTAACTTCCTACGAAGCAGGTCAAGCAAATCAAGGGATTCCTGACGATGTTGTTTTGCAGTATGCCACAGCGACAGGTCGCATTTTGATTACGGAAAATCGCCAAGATTTTATCGATCTACATCGCACTGCACCAAATCATGCTGGCATGATTATTTTTAAACACGATCGTGATTATACTGGGAAAGTCAAGGCGATAATTGATTTTTTGGATGAGGATAGTCGCACCTTAGAGAATCGTTTGTTGCGGGTTATGAAGCAAAATATAAAAGCAGTCGGACAGATTTTTTTCGTACAAGAGTATGGTAGAAATGGTGAAGATTAAAATTAAAATGTTGGGTTGCGCGATCGCTTAACCCAACCTACGATTTTTGACTAATTGAAGTTCCAAATAAAACCTGAGTGCGATCGCTGATCTTGTAGGTTGGGTTGAGGAACGAAACCCAACATTAACGATATAATATCTAAAAAAGAACTGAAAACTATAAATTAACTGAAAGGGCGATAACATCTTACACCGGCTCTAATAACTTTTTGGGGCGTTGCTCCATATCGTTGGTGTTTTTTCAATATCCGTTCGCGCCCCTGATGGCGAAGCTGTTATGCTGAACCTACCTGAGTTCGACGTAAGAGAATAACTTACAAGTGTTGACTGGAAAGAGTTTCAGGATTAAATAAATTTTTAGCGGTTGTCAATAATTTTCGGTTGTTGACAATTGATTGGGAATAAATAATATAAATTGTAAATTTTTCTTAAAAACCATTAAATAACATTATTAATCATTCTCAAGATTGCACCAAAGATTTAAGAATAAAGTAGTTGTTTGAGCAAGGAAAATGGACAATGGAATTAGAACAATTATTTTGTGCAATAGATGATTTCTGTTGGGATTTTGAAGCAAAATTGAACTCAGAACTAATTTCGAGCCAGTCACAAAAAAGAAAAAGAAAAAGTCGCTTATGTTTAAGTGAAGTCATGACTATTATTGTTCATTTTCACCA
Source organism: Dolichospermum lemmermannii CS-548 (assembly GCF_028330815.1). Taxonomy (NCBI): domain Bacteria; kingdom Bacillati; phylum Cyanobacteriota; class Cyanophyceae; order Nostocales; family Aphanizomenonaceae; genus Dolichospermum; species Dolichospermum lemmermannii. Next base: position 722 of record NZ_JAQMTJ010000253.1, on the reverse strand, counting down.
ATCAAGTTATCGTAATTTTCAGGACTATTATCAAAAAAGCATTTTAACAAACTACCACAGATATTTTCCATCTTTAGTGAGTTATAATCGCTTTGTTGAATTAATGCCTGATGCTTTACTGCCTTTAATTTGTTATCTTAATAGTCGAAAAGGTCAATGTAGTGGCATCTCTTTTATTGACAGCATGGGTATTCCTATTTGTCATAATAAAAGAGCAAAAAGAAATAAAGTTTTCCGTGGCTTATCGGGCTGGGGCAAGAGTTCTGTCGATTGGTACTTTGGATTTAAACTTCATTTAATTATTAATGAACAAGGCGAATTATTAGCTTTTCAAGTTACTCCCGGAAATGTTGATGACCGGAAACCAGTTCCTACTTTGGCACAAAATTTATGGGGAAGACTTTTTGGAGATAAAGGATATATTTCTAAAAGTTTATTTCAGAAACTATTGGAAAATGATGTGAAATTAATTACTCCTTTTAAGAAGAATATGAAGAACAAATTAGTTGAATTGTGGGAAAAATTTATGTTAAGAAAAAGAGCTTTAATCGAAACTGTCAACGACCAACTATGGCTACGCCACGCAGGCTATCAAAATATTTCCCAAGTTGTTCATTCTCGTCATCGCAGTATTTCTAATTTTATGGTTAATATTATTGCGGTTCGGCTTCGCTCACCGACCACTGGTTTAATTGCTTATACTTGGCAAGATAAAAAACCTT
>NZ_JAQMTJ010000252.1:0-7663 GCF_028330815.1 Dolichospermum lemmermannii CS-548 | reverse complement strand
AGTAGAACGGCTTGAATAATTCAAAGTTTGTAGTGAGGAATTTATTCCTCATTTGAGGGCTGAAGCCCTTACTACGAAATCATCTCCAGATTTTTTACATTACTTAATCTACTTTGATTTATTTTCGTCTACTTACTTATAACAATTGAAAACCTAAAAACCTTCTAGCCATTCATGAAAGCTGCCACGATTATATTCACATGAGCAAACGCGAAAGCTAAGAACATCGAAAGCTGGGTGCGGTGAAAGTCGCACGCCCAGATTTAACAGAGAGGAGCGCGGGATAATACCCGCCTTCGACTCTACCAAAACTCAAACGAAACATGGGAAAATAATTATGTATAACAAGATCCCCGACTTCTTAGAGAAGTCGGGGATCTAAATGGCATTGAGCCGAGATCCTTGCTCAAACGGAAATAGAGTGAATGGGGAAAAGCTATTCCCTCCGAGCGCCAAAGGCGTAATTATCAACAGGCAATTCGAGAATATTTAGGTATAAAACCTTATGATAAAGCTGCCCAAAAGTTGATAGCAATTGTTGTCAGTTCTGCCGCCGAAGTTAAAGACCATCCTGCGGATTTAATCAACATTACAATTGAAGAATTAGTCAAGGAACGATATGAGTTGCCAACATTTAATTCCCTTGACCGTTTAGTTAGTCATGTGCGCTCCATTACCAACAATCGTTTATTTCAACGAGTATCTCAAAATCTATCTAGTTTTGTGTATTTTCTTACTTAGCAACTGAATTCAAGACTGGGGATGCTTGTGTTGTTGGGTCGGAAAGCTACGCTGATTTTCGTGAACAATTGCTAACTCTATCGGAATGTGAACCCATGATAGAGGAAAATGCGTTTAACCGTTTTAGTTTACCGTCCATTTGGGGAACGGGGAAAAGAGCGGCGGCGGATGGTAGTAAGTTCGAGATATACGAGAATAATTTACATAGTGAATATCACATCCGTTATGGTGGCTATGGTGGTATTGCTTATCACCATGTTTCTGACAAATATATTGCTTTGTTTACGCATTTTATTACTTGTGGTGTTTGGGAAGCTGTGTATATTTTGGACGGGTTATTGAAAAATCTTTCCGATATTCAACCTGATACTTTGTATGCAGATACCCAAGGTCAGTCGGGTCCTGTGTTTGCCATCTCTTACCTTCTTGGTATCAAGTTGATGCCACGTATCCGTAACTGGAAGGATCTTAGTTTCCTACGTCCCAGTGCTGATTCCACTTACAAGTTCATTGATCCGTTGTTTAAGGATGTGGTTAATTGGAATCTTATTCAACTTCACTGGTATGACATGATGCGGGTAGTGCTGTCAATCAAGGCGGGGAAGGTGATGCCTTCTACCCTCCTACGTAAGTTGAGCAGTTACAGCCGGAAAAACCGTCTTTATCAAGCCTTTTTGGAGTTAGGAAAGGTTGTGCGAACAATGTTTTTGTTGGAGTACATCTCTAATGCTAAGATGCGCTCTGAGATTACGGCAATTACAAATATTGTAGAAAAGTATCATCATTTCTTGGATTGGGTGTTTTTTGGTAAGGATGGCGTTATTACTGAAAACGACCCGATTGAGCAGGAAAAGCGGTTGAAGTACCTCGATTTGGTTGCTAGTGCTGTGATTTTACAGAATACTGTGGATATGTCGTTGGCAATTCAGACTTTAACGGCACAAGGATATCCAGTCAATCATCGCTTTGTAGCTGCTTTGAGTCCCTATCTCACCAGACATATCAAGCGATATGGCGATTATGTGGTGAATCTGCAAAATATTCCTCAACCTTTTGAAGCTGCTATTTCCCTGCCTTCTGAAATATTTGAAATCTAGAATTGACAAGGCTTTTCAGCTTCTATTTCCGTTTGAGCAAGGATCTCGGCTCAATGCCAAAGTGTTGCCAAGGACTGGTCTCTAGTCCTGATAAATATACTTCTGTTTTCTCTGTTTCAAAATCAGCGTGGTTTTTAATCAGTAGATTAGATAAATAGCCGGCTGACATAGAAATGCCAATATCTTCTAGGAATTCTAACAACTTGCCTTGGGTCATGTTGCCCCCGTAGTACAAGCTGATAACTAAGGTTTTTAATCAGGAGTCCGAATTCTCCTTCGTAACCGCTTGGCAGGTCTGCCAAATAGGTTTTCTTTTCTAAGGGTGAGTAGTATTTCTCTTTCCGGAATAGTATGTTGTCGGTTTCTAGGATGATGTCTTGGACGATTACTTCTTCATACCCTTTAAACTGTGCGTCTGCTGGTAGTTTGTCTTGGGGATATTCTAATATTTGTTTTCGGTCTATTTTGATAGTTTGATTTTTACTGCTCTTGGAGTGTTGTTTTGGGGTTTTTCTTTCTTTTTCTGATGAGTGCTTATTCTCAAACCCTTTCTTGTTCTTGGCTTTTATGTCTGGCTGACCTTGTTCTCCTTTCAAGCGGTTATTTTCGTCTTTTAACCGTTGATTCTCTGACTCTAAGCCTTTGACTTTTAATTGTAATTGTTCTATGAGATTCAGTAATACCTCTACTGTATGACGCATTGATTCGTCTGCAATCCCTTTTGGCTCGATGGTTTGCAGTAAATCTGATATTGATTTGTCACTTTCAATAATTTTTTGCGTCATGCCTCCTATTCTAAGACACTGTGTGTACCTCGTTGCACTTATTTTCCTCTGTTACCCCTATTTATTGAGCTGATACAAAATTTCAATAGTGGGTCTAAAGCTAACGCTCATGTACGACAATACAATTGCCGTACTACTATGCCAACATACTTATACTGTGGTGAAAACGAATTTTTTCTAACTCACGCCATCAAACAACTAAAAACCCACACTCTAGATCAACAATAGGCAAACTTTAACTATACAGAATACCCCCCAGAATCTAAAGAAACCATTCCTCAAGCATTATCCGATATCATGACACCACCAGTTGGTAATGGAGGACGATTTTTCCCCCAAGAAAACTCAACGATTCTCAAACCTCGACAAATCAAACAAAGACAATTGCCCCACAGAAATATTACCCTTACCACCGCGATGATAACTAAGATGACATTTTGGTTATATAGACAACAACAACAACCTCCACAACATAGAAAAAACAACAACAACAGACCTAATTTTTGCGTTAGGGTAGAAACAAATGAATTTCCACAACGTAGAAAATGGTCAAAGTAGAATGGGCGATATCCCCTGACACAGAAGAAAGATTTAGCTGTGTCTTCGACTAGGTAGTCAAGTAGAAGCCATCTCAGAAAAAGTCAGAGAAATAGTTGCCAAAAGAAGTCCTCGCACCGTCAATCAAGCAGTCACCGCCATCCAAGAATTCTATACCTATCACACAATTGAAGGCAGAATAGAAGAAAAAAATTTCACCAAACTAGCGCATCATTGGGGAAAAAGAGGAGGCTTTCTCAAAGGCATCGCCAAAGACATTTACAGTCATGTTTTTGATGAAATGACCCTAGACCAATACCTAAGAGAAGAAGAAGAAAACTAATGGCACAAGCACTTGTTTAAAAGACATTAAAAGAGCGAATTAAAAACTCCGAACTAGGAAAAAAGTGGATTAATGACCCACTAATGAATCAAGATGTTTGGTCACTATTAGAATTAGGTTATAGCCAAGAAGAATGCCGAATTAATGGACATTATCATCTCTACTTCCACAAAAATTCACTGCCTTGGTTAAAACAACTGACTCAACTAACCATTAGAGCCAGCATTCGAGAGAGATATTCCCTGGGTCGTATTATTCAACGACTAGGTTGTTTAAACCACTTAGCGCATTTTTTATATAACAATGGATATACCCAGCCCCAATCTTTAACAGAATCAATCCTCCATCAATTTATCAGCGAAATTAACAGTAATAATCGTCAAAATACAATTACCTATGCTCTCAATCTGTGGCGAGAAGAAAAGTGGTTAGAAATCGCCTTCACCCCCATCAGAATTTCCCAAAAAACACCCAAAATCGAGACAATACCAGAAGAAGTTCTTTACCAAATCTACGAAAAACTTGACTTATTCCCCCCGACAATTGAAAGACTTTTTCGGTTACAATTGGCATTAGGTTGCCGCATTGGAGAAATTCTCACCATGCCACGCCATAGCCTCAAACAAGAAAGCGAAAAATGGTTTTTACTACGTTGGTTTGAAAAACTCAAACACTGGCGGTTTGTTCAGATTCATCCTCAAGTAGCTGAATTAGTTCAAGAACAGCAGAGATTTCTGGATACACAATTTGGTAGAGATAGTGAATTCGATAAACTATTTTGTCACGTTTATAGTCCCCAAAAAAGTATTCCTCGGGCTGATAGAGAATCTGAAACAACACTGTGCTATCAACCCCAAACAATTACCAGATTAAAAATTAGTAACTGGCTAACTAAATTTCGAGAAGTAGCAAACTTAAAAGATAAATATGGCAACAGATTTAAACTCACTAGCCATATGTTTCGCCGCACCAAAGCCAGCATTATGGCTCATTGTGAAGTAGAAGATGAATATATCGCCGCCGTACTAGGTCACGGTTCCTTAGATATGCTACCTCATTATCGCCAGCGTTCACTAACCAGATTAGAAAAAGAAGCTAATCTCAAAGGTTATGTAGATATGTATGGTCAAATTACAGCTTTTAAACCCAGAAAAACCAGGTATGAAAAATTAGCAAATCTCCTCAAAGTTAGTACCCCTCTAGGAGAATGTCATCGTCCCACCATGTTAGGAGATTGTCAACATCGCTATGCCTGTCTTAGTTGTTCTCATCATCGCGTAACCCTCGAAGATAAATCCCAATTAGAAGCTGACTTAAACCGCTTACAGCAAGACCTAATTCAAGCTCAAAACAACGGACAAGCAAGACGAGTAACAGAGATTAATAACCTATTAGTTTTCATCAAAAATCGTTTTCAGGGCTTGTCAGAATTACAACATATTCAAAACCAGAAAAATCATGGGTAAACGCAAGCATTTACCAATTTCAATACACCAAACCCTTCACGGGAATTTATCAGTCAATTGGCAAACCGATTATGTTGGCGAATTTAATTGTCCCCATTGTCATCGCGGACAGTTAAGTCATTTCTTTTACGACAAAAAAACACTTTGTCAAATTCAATTAGGCTGTGAACTCTGCCACACATCTACTCCCCTTTCCTGTCAAATTAGACAGTCTCCACCCATATCAATTCATCAAACCCTTCACGGAACTTTACAAGTCAATTGGCAGACAGATTATGCTGGCGAATTTATTTGTCCTCAATGTAATCAAGAAAAAATCACCAGCTTTTATAACAATCAAAAAGCCATTTCTAAACTGAGAGTCAAATGTAAATCATGCGCTCAAATAACCCAATTAACTTGTGAACTTCCTCAACATCCAAATATTTCAATACACCAAACCCTTAACGGAACTTTATCAGTTAATTGGCAGACAGATTATGCTGGAGAATTTATCTGTCCTCAATGTAATCAAGGAAAAATCACCAATTTTTATTACTCAAAAGGGGCTGTTTGCAAACTAAAATTGTCATGTAATTTTTGTCATCAGGAAACTTACCTAACTGGTACAGTTAAACACTCACCCATTTCCACTCATCTAACTCTTCAAGGAACTCTATCAGTAAATTGGGCAGAAAAGTATGCTGGAGAATTTATCTGTCCTCAGTGTAATCAAGGTCAAATCAGCAAATTTAATTATACTAATGGACATAGTTGTCAACTCAGGCTAGGATGTAATCATTGTTCCCAAAAGACCCTCCTTTGTTGTCAAGTTCTACCTCAGATTCATAGTTATCGTTCCCATTTAGTTTGTCCTAATCCCCTCTGCCAGCAAATAGGACCAAATGGACAGAAAGGGTGGATTTATGAAAGCTTTCAAGCCAACAGCAGACAGAGTAATTGTCGCTGTTACTTCTGCCACATTAACTTTAATCCTCACGCCACAAGTTATAATAGTTGGGTTGGGTGTCAACAACAAGAAACCTTATTGAACTTCTGTTTTGATGATGATGTTTGGGATTTTCGTCATTTTGTCAAAAACTCACCCTTGAAAATCCTCAACTTTAAGTCAATTAAACCAGAATGGTTTCGTGTCAAAGTCAAGGAATATCTATATTCCTTACTCAAATCAGGTAAGTATTCTGCCATTGCCACACCGATAAATTCTCTAGTAGCTTTGCGTCAGTTCGGTCAAATTTTGCAGCAGAATCATATCCAAAATCTCTCTGAAATTCGCCGAGAACTAATCTTTAAGTTTCTCGACCTCAACCAAACAAATTGTAATCGGACTATTCGAGAAAAGCTATATATCCTCAAAGATTTTTGTGATTTTTTAGGATTAGAATCCCAAAACTTAGTTCGTCAGCGAGATATTCCTAAACAAACAGTTCAGGACGTGGATTGGTTGGATGAAATCACCCGTCAACAGATTAAACAGCATCTCGACCAAATTCCTGCTCCTCTTGCTCGTCATTATTTAATCCAAGAATATACAGCTGCTCGTCCCGCAGATATTTGTCAGATGACTTTTGATTGTTTAGTTGAAGAAAATGGTCAATGGTATATCAAGTTTTATCAGCATAAGGTAGAACGATGGCACAGACTCCCTGCCTCTCGTGAAATTAGACAAATCATTGAACAACAACAGCAATGGATGAGAAAAACCTTGGGCAAGGATTACCCCTATCTGTTTTGTCATTTTAGAAGTATTAAACAGAGTTCTTACCCAGTACCAGCAAATTACCTCTTTATGAAGGGCAATATGCTGGAGAACACAAACGCATGGAGTCAGCTAAACAAGCCGGGGCTACCCTAGCCTATGAAGAATCTCAGGCTACCCTAGAAGCAATGGATAAATGGTTATCTGATTTGAGGAAAGTTGCTAATGACGAAGCAACCATTACGTGAAAAACAGACTGCTATCCTCCGGGCAGCCCAACAACAGCGAAAAGAACACAAACGTGAACAAGTATTTCGTGCTATTGAAGAGATTCAAAAAAGTGGTAAACCTTTGACTTTTCCTAACATTGCTCAAGTTGCTGGCTGTTCCATTTCTTACTTCTACAAATGGACAGAATTAACGGAATACATTCATGATTTACAGTCGCAAAAAACACAGCAACTCAACTCATTGGCGGAAAAACAACCTGGACCTCATAGTCTGAAAACCCTTTCTGAAGTATTCAAGCAACGAATTCGAGAATTGGAGGCTGAAAATAGAGAATTAAAGCGACAGAATCAGAATTTGAGAGGTCATGTTGCTGAAATTTTTGAGTTGAAGTCGGAATGTGAACGCTTACGAACACAAATTAAGCAGTTGACTATACCTGAATCATCCCCAAAAGTTGTTTCTTTCAACTCGGTTGCCCAAAATTCAGATCATGGTGAACTCCAGAATCCATCTTTAGAGATTACTCATTTGATTACCGAAATGAGCATGAAAATCGGCGCTAGATTAAAACAGGAAATAGCCAAACATGAGCCAGAGAAAGTGAAATTGGCAATATCCGCTTTCAAACCCACATTCCGCACCCCAAAATGTTACAGAGGGAAATTACGGAGATGAAAATCAAAGGGAGCATCAAAACAAACAGATAAAGTGAAAAAAGGCATTTGAGAAACAGTAAATCACCAAAAATGTCATCAAAATCTATT
>NZ_JAQMTJ010000251.1:0-17254 GCF_028330815.1 Dolichospermum lemmermannii CS-548 | reverse complement strand
ACTCCTGACTCCTGACTCCTGACTCCTGACTCCTGACTCCTGACTCCTGACTCCTGACTCCTGCTTCCAGAGTTTACCCCGTTGACAACCAGTAGCAGACATTTTTTCCCCAAATTCCCATTCTCACCCATTAAACACCAGCCCCAGCATTACCCACACATTAGGATTACTGGTAAAGACAGTAGATCAAAAGTAGTCAGAATATTTAAAAGAAGTCCGGATTGGACATTAGCAATTAGGGATTAAGTTATAGGAAGCGGGACTTGAGAACAGGGAAGAGAAATTTTTTCCATTAACATCAAGTATCATACCGCAGACTAAATTTGATTGTCATGTTTACAGCCAATGATAAAAGCCAAACTCAGAAATTTGCGTGTTATTGACCTCAAGTTCACAGAAGCTTCACAACTAATAGCACAATATCTAGGCTGTACTGTTTTCGGGCAATCAAAGTAAACTTTCTCGTTAGTGAAAAGCTAAGAGTCCTTAAATCAAATCAGGTATAAACTTCAGCATCTTCCTTCGTTTGGGTGTCGTCGGCAAAAACCCAAGTCTTAAATAGACCTGGATTTGATCATAAGAGGTGAAAACTTTTGTATATAAGATGGATGATGAAGGTTTGATCTCCCATAGAAGTTAACCGGATCTGACCATCTCAAAAAAAATTATCTATACCAACTCTGGTAACACAACTACAGTCCAGAGAAATTTCAGCATACCAGGGCATTAACTACTATTCCCCTATTTCCATCCTCAGTTACTCTAATGACTCAAACTTAGAAACAAACACGCATATTTACCCCAGGGGTATGAAATTCTATCCATTATTATCATCAACACCAACTCTAGCAACTCAACTACAGCCTAGAGCTATTTCTTAACGCAGATTTATAGCAAATGTTTGTGTAACTAAGGTGGAACAACCTATTACACCTGCTTTGCTGTAACCGAAATTTATCAAACATTCAAAAAACCAATAACACGACACCATCATGGAACCAAATATTAACGCCACTACACTCGCAGATAACACTCTCATTGAAGACACCACTGCCATTGAAGATATCAGTTCTAATGTAGGCATCACCTCCGAACAAGATCCTACTGCCATTGAAGATATTAGTTCTAATGTAGCCACCACATCCGAACAAGATCCTATCCCTCTTGAAAATACCACCTCCATTGTAGACACCTCCGAACAGGATATTAGCTCCAATGTAGATATTGGTTCCAACATAGATAACACTTCCACCACAAATCCCACACCTATTGAAACTTTATTCCTAACCGTTATAGATCCTATAACTGGCGAGACTAGCCTTATAGATCCTGTAACTGGCGAGATTATACCCACAGCCAACAACGATGGTTTTGTCATCAGCGGTGCAAGTGATGATCAATTAGGTTACTCAGTTAGCAATGCTGGTGATATCAACGGTGATGGAATTGGGGATGTAATCATCGGCTCACCTTTGAGTGATCCTAATGACAAATTTAACTCCGGGAAAACTTATGTAGTCTTTGGCAGCAAAGAGAACTTTCAACAAGTCATAGACCCTTCCACTCTCAATGCGACTACAGGCTTTGTGATTAATGGGGCAGGAGTTGGTGATCAATCAGGCCATTCCGTTAGCAATATTGGGGATATTAACGGTGATGGCATTGATGACCTGGCAATTGGCACACCCTTTGCTAACAATAATTCCGGGGCTGCTTATGTCGTCTTTGGTAGTAAAGACCCTAACTATTTCAGTAATCCCATCGAACTCTCCAACCTTGAACCTAGCCAGGGTTTTACCATGAAAGGTAATCAGTCTGGTGATAATGTAGGTTGGGCTGTTAGCAGCGCTGGCGATTTTAATGGTGATGGCGTTAAAGACCTATTAATTGGTGCAACTCATCCTAGTGATGACGGAACAGCTAATAAAGGAGAAGCCTATATCATCTTTGGGAAAAAAGATGGTGATTTCGCTTCAACCGTAGACATCCTGGCAATCATCAGTGATAACCCAAATAACCTGGGCTATTCCGTTAGTGATGCGGGAGATATCAACGGTGATAAGATTGATGACATCATTCTTGGTGCGCCCTCTGCTAATACCAATGGTGATAATTCTGGAAGCAGTTTTGTTATTTATGGACGGAAAACTGACTCCACAAATCCCCTTACTTCCAATATTATCAACGTCTCTAACCTCAATAGCAGCGATGGTTTTACCATCAACGGACAAGCAGGAGATCAATCAGGCTTCTCTGTTAGCAAAGCTGGAGATATCAACGGTGACGGCATCGGAGACTTGATTATTGGGGCAAAAGATGGAAATCCCAATGACAAAGAATCTGCTGGTAGAAGCTATGTAGTCTTTGGTAACAAAAACGGTTTTGGTAAGACTCTTGATGTTGCTAATCTCAATGGCAACAATGGCTTTACCATCAACGGTATTTCCAGCCTTGACAACTCCGGTTGGTCTGTCAGTGGTTTAGGAGATATTAACGGTGATAGGATTGGTGACATCATTATTGGGGCAAAAAAGGCTACTGATAATGCTGGACAAAGCTATGTTATTTATGGTAGCAAACAAGGCTTTGGAGCTACCTTTGAACTCTCAACTTTCGATACACCTGAGTACGATGGTGAAAAGGGCTTTATCATTGATGGTGCTGAAAATAGTAACTTAGGTCAGTCAGTCAGTGGTGCTGGAGATGTCAATGGTGATGGTGTTAATGATCTGATTATTGGCGCTCCCTTGGCTAATTCTCAAGCAGGTGAAGCCTATGTGATCTTCGGAACTCCTGCTGCCACATCTGCTGGTACACCTGATGTTAATCCAACTTCCACTGGCACCGGCACTGTTAGCGATTTCCTAACGCTAGTTAGTGATAATGTCTTCAATATCAAAGGCAACAACGGCAAAGCAACACTGGAAGTAAAATTAACAGGACCCAATTCCGGTCGCAATGAAATTGGAGTATTTACTGTTGATGATGCGTCTGGTAAAGTTGATGGTATTGCCCCCGATGAAGCGGGTTATGCAGAAAAAGCATTAGCAAAAGGTCAGGTAGTTTTCTCTACCCTTACTAATCTTCCTGCTGGATTTGATCCTACTAGCCTGGACAGGTTATTAAGATTTAACTCCAATGACAATTTGAGATTCTACTTGGTTAAAGACGGTTCAACCGATTCTGTACTGAGTAATAACACCTCTATTGGCAATGTCCTGTTTGCCAACCCTGCTAATCTCAAGATTACAGATTTGGGATCTGATCAGTATTCCCTAGATTGGGAAGATGGTTCTGGTAATCCTAGCGGCTTTGAGGATTTTCCGTTAACAATTCAGGCAAGTGATCGCGCTACAGCTTTGGGGACATCTCTGCAAAATAAACCACAAGGTGAATCTCTAGATTTACGGGGTATTACTGGTGCAGTAACCGCTAGTTTTACGGTTAACCGAGAAGCAAGTTACAACAATTTCATTGGTTTTTATCGCGTAGTTGATGAGAACGGCGGTATTGATACCAATGGAGATGGTACGGCTGATATTCTCCCAGGACAAAATGGCTATGTTCAAGCAGCTATTAATGGTCGTGTTTCTGACATTAGTTTAGCTGTGAACAACGGTGGAACGGCAAATTTCAATAATACGCTTCAAGGTGGCTCTATATATGTACCATTTCTTGTTGTGAATGGTACACCTGATGCCCTACTTGATAGTAATCCTAATAATAATCCAGATATTTACTTTACCTTCTTGGGTGCGAACTCAGATGGTGTAGATCATGTGCGGATGTTAGGTGATAATACCTTTGGTTTTGAGGATTTACGTGGTGGTGGTGATAAAGATTTTAATGATGTAATTGTTAAAGTCAATTTGGCTGTAGCGTAAAAGATATTTCTCAGGTTTGAGAATATTCATCAGAATCAGATCCCCGACTTCTTAGAGAAGTCGGGGATCTTGTTAGGAGTAAATAATAATTGTGTGACTGCTGTTAAAGTTTTGAGTCCTTTTAGTGAACCTGTAATTAATCGAGTCGCTGCTAGGGGTTGACGGATGAATTCCCAAGCTAAGGGTAAAGGTTGTAATGAACCGTCTGCACCAATGGCTGATGTGATATTGGGGATGTCATGATGAGCATCATCGCTAACTACTCGCAGGATGGCTATTTGTACCTGTGGAGAAACTGGTTGCTGGAAAAATTCTAGAAAAGCGTATCCTTCCATATCTACAACGTCAGCACCGGATTGTTCATATAACTGGCGTTTTTCTGTGGCTTTATATAAGAGGCGATCGCTCGTTAACCCTTTGACTAAAGATACACGATCACCAAGTTGATTATGTATATCTGCGGTGAAGGAATTATTGCCCTCTTGCAGATTTCCTTGATAAAGACAATTTTGATATAAAACAATATCTCCAACTTGATAATTTTTGCTCAAGCTACCACATAAACCCATCATCAGCATCCGATTGGCTTGACCATGGGTGAATTGTTGTAAATATTTCCGCACTGGTTCGATTCCCATTGGTATCGCTAATACCTTGGCTTGGGAACTGGGGACGCGACTTAATCCGCGACAGACGGCTTGATATTCTGCTCCCTGGGGGACTAAGATCGTAACCATTGTTATCCTAGAAGTTCTATACTAACCTGTCAGTTGTCAGTGATCAAAAGACCGATGACTAATGACCAAGGACTTAAATAATTTTATCAGATGGTAAAGACTAATAACTCAGAATCTGCCCGCGAAAGCTTCAATATTTCCAAATTAGCGATTAAGTTTTCTTGGTTGACGGTGTGTTTTTGGATAGGTATAGCGGTAGCTGGTGTCCTGGCCTTGAGTTCCCTCAAATATGCTTTATTTCCAGATATCACCTTTCCGGTAGTGGTGGTAAATGTCCAAGCACCTTTAACATCGGCCTTAGATACGGAAGAAAAACTCACTAAACCACTGGAGGAAAGTCTCAAATCACTGGTAGGACTTGAGGATATTCGTTCATCAACTTATCCTGGTCAAACTGCTGTAGTTTCCTCTTTTGTGGTGGGTACAAATTTAGAAACTGCGACTAATAAAATTTCTCAGATCGTTAATCAATTAAATCTACCTAAGAATGCCACTAAAAAAATCATCCCTTTGAATCTGAACGAATCAGCGGCTGTTAGCTATGCCATTGAAAGTTCTTCTGGGAAGATTGATAATTTACAGCAACTGGTAAAAGATAAAATTGTCCCTAGCATAGCTAAATTACCAGGAGTTCTGAAAGTCTCTCTGTTAGGGGAAGTGAGTACGAATGCACCACCACCAACAGCAACAAATGGATTACCCCCAGCCGGTACTTTAATCAGGTTCAATGGTAAACAGGCTTTAGCCTTTCAGGTAATTAAAAAAGGTGATGCTAATACCTTAGAAGTAGTTAATCGGGTAGAAAAAGAAGTACAACAGCTAAGGTCTGGCTTAAAAGATGTTACTCTCACCTTAGCTGCTACCCAAGCTGAATATATCCGCAACGCCACCCATTCTACCATAGATGCCCTGATCGAAGCGATAATTTTATCAATTGTCGTCATCTTTCCCTTTTTATGGAATTGGCAAGCTACCCTAATTTCTGCCTTAGCTATTCCCATATCTTTGCTAGGGACATTTATCGTCATGGCGATATATGGCTTTAACTTAGAAACTATCACCCTGTTAGCCTTAGCTTTAGTCATTGGCTCGATAGTAGATGATGCCATAGTTGATGTAGAAAACATCATGCGGCATATTGAAGAAGGGAAAACCCCCCGCGAAGCCGCTTTAATAGCCACTAATGAAATTGGTTTAACTGTCACCGCAGCTACTTTGACAGCGGTAGCAGTATTTTTGCCTATTGGTTTAATGGGTGGTGTCATTGGTCAGTTTTTTAAACCCTTTGGGATTACCGTTTCTGCTGCCATGCTGACATCTTTGTTAGTAGCCCGAACCTTATCACCAGTCTTAGCTATTTATTGGCTTAAAGCTAAACCATCCAGTTCTCCTCAGAAGCAAAGTAAAATTTGGCTAGAATTTGATCAAGCTTATCGGAACTTGTTAGCCTGGTCTTTGCAGCACCGCTTGATAGTTGTTGGGTTAGCTATAAGTAGTTTAATTGCTGGTCTTGCCCTGATTCCCCTAATTCCCAAAGGATTTATTCCTAAACTTGACCGAGGAGAATTTAATATTGTCTATACTGCGACCTTACCTAGTCTTCCTGGGGATCTTGCACAAGGGGTGCAAGGAGGACTAGGACAACCAGGAGGACAAGCAGGACAACTGGGACAAATGGGACAAAAAGATAAATTAGGAAATTCGTCTTTATCTGCTGCGGCTTTGGCTGCTTCATCATCTTCTATTCCTTTTGCTATTCCTTTAAACGATTCTTTGGATATTGCTAAGAAACTGGAAGAAGTAGTGAGAAGGTTCCCCGCAGTGGCAACGGTATTTACTACTGTGGGTTCTCGTGAAGGTGAACCAAACAAGGGGACGCTATACGTTAAGCTCAAAGCAGAGCGAGAAGTGAAAACGGCAGAAGTACAAGACCAACTCCGTGCCGCTTTGCCAAAGTTGGCTGGTGTAACCACAAGTGTAGAGGATATTCAATTTGTAGACACCGGTGGACAAAAACCTCTGCAAATAGCTTTGCAAGGTAATGATATCAAAGCTTTGACGACAGCAGCTAAAGCGGTAAAAGCTCGAATTGAGAAAATATCTGGTTTTGCTGATGTGACTATTACAGGTGCGTCTCATCAACAAGATGGGATTTTGCAAATTGAAAGGTTGAATAATCAGCGAGTAGTTTATATCGGTGCTAACCTGGGTCAAAATTTAACTTTAGGTAATGCAACTGATCAAGTCGTAGCTGAAGCTAAAGCTGTGATGCCGGCTGGTGTGTCTTTGAATTTAGGGGGAGATTCTGCCCGTCAAAATGAGGTTTTTGGGAGTTTTGGCACAACTTTGGGATTATCGGCACTTTGTATTATTGTGGTGCTAATTTGGTTGTTT
Source organism: Dolichospermum lemmermannii CS-548 (assembly GCF_028330815.1). Lineage (NCBI taxonomy): Bacteria > Bacillati > Cyanobacteriota > Cyanophyceae > Nostocales > Aphanizomenonaceae > Dolichospermum > Dolichospermum lemmermannii. Next base: position 10,239 of record NZ_JAQMTJ010000251.1, on the reverse strand, counting down.
AAAAGTTGGGTAGATCCCATAGTTATTGGTCTTTCTTTACCTTTAGCAGTGGTTGGGGCGTTGCTGGCACTGCTATTTACAAAAAGTGATTTTGGGATGATATCTCTGATTGGTTTTGTGTTTCTGCTGGGGATTACTAACAAAAATGCGATTTTAATCGTAGATTACATTAATCAGTTACGGGATTCTGGACTAGAACGGACTGAGGCAATTCTTAAAGCTGGACCTGTACGTTTACGTCCCATTATGATGACAACCGCGGCAACAATTTTGGGGATGGTTCCTATTGCTTTGGGTTTAGGTGCGGGTTCGGAATTGCGATCGCCTATGGCTGTATCTATCGCTGGTGGTTTAGTAAGTTCTACTATTCTCAGCTTGTTTGTTGTCCCGGTATTCTACGCCATTTTAGATGATTGGTTTCCCAGGAAGAAGGTAAAAGGAAACGGATAAATCTTTCAGATCCCCGATTTTTTAGCTAAGTCGGGGATCTTAGTATTTTATACTATGCTGATAAAGCTTAACTTTTCCTGAAAATGTCGTCAATTTTTTTTCCTCCACTTATTCAACAAATTAATAGTGAAATCTGTGCTAATGCAGATGTTAAGTTATTCGGATTACGCCTGGATCTCATGCACTCCCAAATCAACGGTAATAAATGGTTTAAGCTGAAGTATAACCTGGTAGAAGCTAAAGAGAGGAAATTATCGACAATTCTCACCTTTGGTGGTGCTTATTCTAATCATATTTATGCTACCGCTGCCGCAGGAAATCTGTTTGGTTTTCGCACTATTGGCGTAATTCGTGGAGAAGAAAATATTCCTTTAAATCCTACTCTAGAATTTGCAGTAGCACAGGGAATGCAATTAGTATATATTGATCGTCAGACCTATAAAAAACGCCATACAGAAGAATTACAAAATCAGTTAAAACAGCGATTTGGGGAAGTATTTATTATTCCTGAAGGGGGTTGTAATTTAAATGGTATGCGTGGCTGTACAGAAATATTACAAACAGTTAAAGGATTTAATACTATCTGTTTAGCTTGCGGTACAGGAACAACATTAGCAGGGATGACACTATCATTAAATCAACCAGAAAGGGTGATTGGTTTTCCTGTTTTGAAAGGTGGTGATTTTCTCAAGGAAGATATCAATAACTTATTAACAAATTATCTAGCTTCTGATTTACCAACACCTGTTAATTCTCCCGCACCTTGGCAACTTATATCTGATTATCATTTTGGTGGTTATGCTAAAGTGACTAATAAATTAAAGCTCTTTTGTCAAGATTTTCAAGAACAATATGACATACCTTTAGATCATGTATACACAGGAAAAATGTTTTATGGAGTTATGGATTTAATCACCAAAGGGTTTTTTAAATCGGAATCTTTGCTATTAATCCATACTGGTGGTTTACAGGGGAATTAAGCGTGTAAATTAGCCTGTTCTTGTAACCAAGGATCTACAGGTTGTCCGTCTTTGCGTTTTAATTCTATTTCTATGACCATGACTTCTTTTGAACCGGGAGGTGCAGGTTTTTTATGAAATAAAATCTCAAAATCTAAAGGGTTTTGATTATGTTCTTTTAACCAATCTTGAACTTTTGTCAAGGCAAAAAATGATTGTCCTTGGGCAAACATTTGAGTAATTTGCATTTGTAATGTGTAGGGATTAATTCGACTCATTTTTATTGACTCCTTTGGTATTTATAATTATGATTATCTCACGCAGAGGCGCAGAGGCACGGAGAGGAAGATTGAGTTTTTATTCTTCGGTGTTGAAATCTACTTTATCATAAACATCTGCTAACAAGATTTGGCAGGGAATAGAAGATAGGTTTAAGCTACTATCTCCATCTGTAAATTCAGAAAATATCCATTTATTATTATCGGTTTTAAAATACTGCTCAATGTGCATTGTGTATTGGTCAATTAAAATATATTCTTGTAAGCTGGGAATTGTCCGATACGCTGCAAATTTTTCATCTCTATCATAACTTTTGGTAGATTTTGATAATACTTCTGCAATCATCACAGGATTTACTAAGGTGTCTTTTCTTCCTTGTTCATATTCTAAGGGAGTTTTCACAACCATAATATCAGGGTAGGTATGAATTTTTCTGGTGGGAATCCAAAGACGTTGATCTGTGACAAAGACTTGATAAGGTTGACGTTTAAGAAGATAATTGAGTGTACCACTGAAATTAAGTGCAAGTTGGTTGTGATTGGGTGTTCCGCCTGTCATGGGTATAATTAATCCGTTGATATATTCGTGACGTATTTCTGAGTTTACCTCTAATTCTAGGTATTCTTGGGGTGAATAGTAGCGTGTTTCTTGTGCGAGGGTCATAATTTTAATTTATAGGTTTTTTGGGTTGGGTATCGCTTCTACAAGTTTCTCAACTAAGTTATAATTATAGTCTAGCAGTTTGTTTGAATTGACAAAAAATGAGTGTCAGGACAAAAAATTTATGGTGATATTGTTATCTTTAAATTTTGAGATTACAAATCGTACAAATCTTTAAACCAATTGATAAAACCCTGCACCTTGGGAGTTTGCGGATTTAAAATATTATACTTGATAGCTTGATGTATTTGTCTACCTGGTTCATCTTGCCATGCTAACCAAGTGTAAATTTCTGCTTTATCAATATAAGATTCTTTAAATTCTGCACCTTTATTTTTTGCTTCTCTTGCTACTTCCTGAGCATATTGCCAAAGATGTTCTCCCTGTTCTGGAATCATATAACCTAAAAAGGTTTCTAACATCCCTTCGATGATATTATCTGGCATAATCCAAACACCAATTTTTTTACCATCTAATGTATTAATAATTAATCCTGTTTCTGGTATTTGTTCAGGAAGATGAGAAATACTTTCTATTTGCAAACAAGCATTTCTGATACTTTGCCAACGTAGAAAAGCATTATCATCTGCATCTACCATCAAACCTAAATGTGTACATCTTCCAGTTTGTAATTCTGTATATATCAGGTCATAAGTAATATTTTCATAACCTCCACATTCTTGAATTGATATAATTGCTTCTTCTTTTTTTGCTCCCCAATTAATTCCATTTTTTTCAATTAATTCTGGTATGACTCGTAAATCATCTTGACCTTCAACTAATAGCCTTTTGGGGTGATAATGTTTTGCCATTGCTAACGTACCTCTAATTCTCTTTCAGCAGCAATAACAATTTGTGCTTCATTAAACACTATACTTTTTTCTTTACCTTTCTCAATTCTATGAATCCTAATACCATCATCAGTTACATTTTCTTGTTGTGCAATATCAGCTAAACTTTTCCAACAATCACTATTATGTGTAGTTGCAAAAACTTGGACATTTAATTTCTTGGCTGTATCCCAAATCATTTTCCACATATCAGACATTGCAGTAAAATGAAGTCCAGTGTCAATTTCATCTACAAATAAATATCCATCTTTAGCTGATACTATAGCTAATGCGAGTCCTAAAATTCGCCAAATTCCATCTCCCATACTGCCAATTGGTACACGCTTACCATCAGCCAGAAGCACCAGAAAACCACCCCGTGAATCTGATGAATACCTCAATTTTTGAGAACTAATAGGAGCAATACGTTTAATTTTTGAGTCTATTTTATTTAATGCTTCCGCTACAATGCTCTCTTCAGGTGTCAATACTAATTGATCAAACAAATCAATCATTTCTTCTCTTGTTAAAGAAGATGATTTAACAAATTGTGTTTTCGGTGTTATACTTGCTCCTAAACTTTTTCTATTACGGAACATCATAATAGAGTTGATAAGGAGTCCACTATCAGGTGATATATATAATGATAACTTTTCTGGTGGTAGCTCATTGTTTGTCCATTCGGTAATAAAAGCAAGTTTTTTAAACGCATCTAAATATTCATTCTTTGAACTAACATTTTCTTCAGAAATATGAGTTTCATCATAACCATAGCTTGTATTATTCTCAGGTAGCGTTGCTATCAGTATATCAAGTTTTTCTTGAGTATTATTATTAATAGCTGATATAGAAAATTTGCTACCAGGTTTTATCTCGTGTCCATAAAAAAGGTGACAAATATCAAGTTGATACTCTCCTTTTCCATCATTATCCCAAAAATCTTCACCTCGATTAGTTATAATCTCCGTAAGTGGATCAAGATCAGTTCGTGAACATAAAAGTTGAATAGCTTCTAGTATTGATGTTTTACCGCTATTATTTTCACCAACCAGTAAGTTAATTCTACCTAGTTGTTGAAGTTCAAAAGATTTGAAGCAGCGAAAGTTCTCTATTTTTACACTTTTTAGCATGGTTTATCAATGAAGATAATAGAGAAATAATGACCAAGTTTATTATATCAGATCCCTGACTTATTCAAGAAGTCGCTTATCTATCCAATTACATTGCTCACAATGATATCTTAGAGCATCCTGTTGTTTAGTAGCATCTTCACCAGTTAAACGATTTTCTATTTTTATACCTATAAAATCTTGATAGTTTTTTTCTATTTTCTCAGAAATTAAAACTTCTCTTGTTTTTGGATGAATAGCTAATAAGTAGTTATCAAATAGTCTATGCAAATCTACTCTCAAAAGTAATCCGTTAGCTACATCATGAGATTCAATCTTGCTATAAGGAATAATATGTGCTGCTTCAATAATTTCCTCAATTTCACAGCCACTAATTAAACATTTATAACCATAAGTTTGTATTAATTCATTTTTAAACTCTGCTTGTCCTTCTCGTTGTGGCGGACATTTTTGTGGTTCTCCTTTGTTATTTAATAAATCTTTTATCCATTGAGGATCTTGATAATTCGACCAAATCATTTTTTTAATTTTAGGATCAAATCCTTCAGGAAATTTAGTTTCATCATTATAATATGCTCCTGTTAAAGTGCTAACATTGGTAAGTTTAGTTCTAGTTTGACTTAAATCAGTGTTGCCAAAATTAGCTTTTGCAAAATTAGCATTTACAATTGTGGATTTTGTAAATTCTGCGCCCTTCAGATTTGCACCTGTTAATTTTGCTGTTGTTAAGTTAGCTTCTGTTAAAATAGCTCCTGTTAAAATAGCTCTTTGCAATTTGGTATTTTTTAAGTTAGCTTGAGCTAAGTTGGTATTTTCTAATATAGCTTTTTTCAAATTTAATCCTGATAAGTTAGCTCTACTTAAATCTTGTCCAGAGAGATTTCTATTTCCTAATCCTTTATTAGTAATCTCCCAAATCAAATAATATTTTTGATTCATTTTGGTATTATTATCAATAATCATATCTTTTAAAAGAGTATGATCTAAACAAGCATCCGTTAAATCAGCACCAGATAGATTAGTATTTTGTAATTTTGCACCTTTAAGATTTGTACCTCTCAGGATTGCACCACTAAGGTTAGCATTTTCTAAATATGCAGAAGATAAATCTGAACCACTTAAATCAGCACCAGATAGATTAGTATTTTGTAATTTTGCACCTTTAAAATTCGTACCTCTCAGGATTGCATCACTAAGGTTAGCATTTTCTAAATATGCTGAAGATAAATTTGAACCACTTAAATCAGCAGCAATAAGATTACCATCTTGGAGATTTATTTTAAAAAGGGTTGCAGTTTTTATTATTGCTTTTTCCAAATTCACATTTTTCAAATTTGCACAACTTAAATTTGAACCACTTAATATAATTTCTCTCAGGTCTTGATTACATAATTCTGCATATCCTTCTTCGATTTCTCTTTTTCCTGTTTGTGTTTCTTTGATACTTCTTATTTTATAACCTTTATAATCAGAAAAATCCCTCCTACCTTCTTTGTACAGTTTAATAAGTGTTGTATCTCTTTTTATATTTTCCTGGATACACATATAAGCTTCAAAATTAGCTCTATATTTATTATAAATCATACAACTCCTTAAACTAACTTAATAAATAACTAACATTTGCGATTCTGTGGACTGAATATATTATACTTAATGTCTTGGTGCTTTTACGCTTAACTTATCAAATCACTAATCACGCTATGATAGTAAACAATGAAGGTTAAAGAAGTTCTAAAAATCCTAGAAGAAGATGGTTGGTATATAGATCGCATTAGAGGTAGTCACCGTATCCTCAAAAATGAAAATAAATCAGGTATTGTAGTTGTACCTGGAAAACCAAGTGATGATATTCCCATAGGTACACTTTCATCAATTTGGAAACAAGCAAAATTAGGAGAAATATAATGATTGAGTACACAGTAATTTATGAACGTGGTGAAACAAACTGGGGTGCTTATGTTCCTGACTTACCCGGTTGTGTCAGCATTGGGGATACTTTAGCAGAAGTACAGGAAAATATTAAAGAAGCTATAGAATTGTATTTGGAAGTATTGAAAGAAGATGGAAAACCTATACCTAAACCTTCTACAGAAGTTGGTAAAGTTGCAGTGACTATATAAATCCAGATCCCCGACTTCTCAAAGAAATCGGGGATCTAAATCCTATTTCAACGCTGCTAACAAATCACTTTTCGCTGTTTCCAAAGCTTCTGGTAATTTACTCGCGTCACGTCCCCCAGCTTGCGCGAGGTTGGGTTTTCCACCACCTCCACCTCCGCAGATTTTAGCTATAGTTCCCACAAATTTTCCTGCTTGTACACCTTTCTTATTCACTTCAGAACTAAAAGCAGCAACAATACTCACTTTTCCTGCTTCGGGAATAGAACCCAAAACTACTGCACCATTACCGATTTTTTGCAGCAATCTTTCCGCAGCGTCTTTTAATGATTCTGCGTCAATATCTTCCAGTTGAGAAACAATAATTTTATGTTCTCCGATTATTTCCGCAGTTTGTAATAAGCTGTCAGATTTAACAATTGCTATTTGTGATTTCAGGCTTTGAATTTCTTTTTCGTTGTTGCGAAGTTCGGTTTGTAAAGTTGTGATTCTGTCGGGTATTTCTTCAGGTTTGACTTTAAAGCGATCGCACAAATCTTTCACAACTATATCACGCACATTCAAATAATCCAATACCGCAGCGCCAGATACAGCTTCTATTCTTCTCACCCCAGAAGCAACTCCGGCTTCAGCAATGATTTTGAAAACGCCAATTTCCGCCGTATTATTAACATGAGTTCCCCCACATAACTCCATGGAAACTCCAGGGAAATCAATCACGCGCACTTCATCACCGTACTTTTCCCCAAACATTGCCACTGCACCTTTAGCTTTTGCTTGGGCTATAGGCATCTCTTCTATTGTAGCAGGATGAGCTTCGGAAATCCAACTATTTACTAATTCTTCAATTTGTTGAACTTCCTCAGCAGTTAAAGCGCGAGGACAGTTAAAATCAAAGCGTAATCTATCAAAAGAAACCAAAGAACCAGCTTGAGAAATTCCTTCATCAACAACTTTCTTTAAAGCAGCTTGCAATAAATGAGTTGCTGTATGATTAGCTTGAGCGCGACGACGACAAGCGGTATCTATTTGTGCGGTAATTTCATCACCAATTCTAATCGTACCACGTTCAACATATCCGAAATGAATAAAGAAATCAGATTCTTTTTTCACATCTTCAATTCTGACTAAAACACCATCACCAGAAATATATCCTTTATCACCAATTTGTCCCCCAGATTCAGCGTAAAATGGAGTTTTATCTAAAACAATTTGCACTTCTGTTCCTGCTTCTGCTGCTTCTTCCGAAACACCAGCAACTAATAAAACCTCAATTTTTGCAGTAGTTGTTAATTGGGTATAACCAATGAATTGTGTGGAGTGAATATGTTCTGCAAGTTTATCTAAAGAACCTTGAACAGTTAAATCAATAGTTTCGTGTGCTGCTTTTGCGCGTTCTACCTGTTTTTGCATTTCTGCATTGAAACCATCAACATCAACAGTAATGTTATTTTCTTCAGCAACTTCTTGGGTTAATTCTAATGGGAAACCATAGGTATCATAAAGAGTAAACGCACTTTCACCACTAATGGAAGTTTGTCCTTTTTGTTTTACCTCTTGGATAATTTCTGCTAACAGCTTCTCACCTCTATCAAGAGTTTTCAAGAAGTTACTTTCTTCTCTTTGCAATTCGGCTTTAATTGCAGTTTCTCTTTGTCGCAAATTTGGATAAATTGATTCCGAAAGAGAAATTGCGGTTTCTGCAACTTGGTTAATAAATTCTCCAGAAATTCCGATTAATCTCCCATGTCTGACGACGCGACGAATTAAACGCCGTAAAACGTAACCCCTACCCACATTAGAAGCGCGAATTTCATCAGCAATCATGTGAACCACAGAACGGACATGATCACCAATTACCTTTAAAGAAACTTTTGTATTTTCATCACTTTGATGATAATCAATTTTGGCAATTTTCGCTGCTGTTTCAATAATCGGGAAAATCAAATCTGTTTCATAATTATTCGGCTTCCTTTGCAGGATTTGCGCCATTCTTTCCAAACCCATTCCCGTGTCAATATTCTTGTTTTGCAACGGGGTTAAATTACCAGCAGCATCCCGATTATATTGCATAAATACCAAGTTATAAAACTCGATAAATCGGGTATCATCTTCTAAATCAATATGATCTTCACCGCGTTCTGGGTGAAAATCATAATAAATTTCCGAACAAGGACCACAGGGACCGGTAGCACCAGAAACCCAGAAATTATCATCTGCACCCATGCGTTTGATGCGTTTTTCTGTTACACCAATAGTATCGCGCCAAATTGCAAAAGCTTCGTCGTCGTCTTCAAACACGCTGACAACGAGATTCTGGGGGGAGAAACCAAAGACTTGAGTGGATAATTCCCAACCCCAAGCGATCGCCTGTGGTTTAAAATAATCACCAAAGCTAAAATTCCCCAACATTTCAAAAAATGTATGATGGCGGTGAGTCCGTCCCACATTTTCGATATCATTGGTACGAATACACTTTTGCGAAGTCGTAGCGCGTTTAAATTCCGGTGTCCGTTGTCCCAGGAATATCGGCTTAAATGGTAACATACCTGCGATCGTCAGCAGTACAGTTGGATCTTCGGGAACAAGAGAAGCACTCGGAAGCGGTTGGTGTCCCCGTTGGGTGTAGAAGTCGAGGAATAATTGACGAATATCGTTACCGCTAAGATACTGGGGAGTTGAAGACATGAGTGTTTAAGAAATCAAATTTAATTAATTTAGGAAAATCTGCACAAAGCATCATTACTATTTATAACTTATGCCAGGAAATAAGAAATATAGTTAGCTTTCAGGATCTTTGGTCAGAGTTTCCCATTACTGATTGGTATCAAATTAACGTCAATTCATATACCTTAATAATATTTCCGTGGAAAAATGCCGAAAAAAATCAGAGAATTAAAAAGTTTACTCAAAAAAGCCGGGTTTATTTACCGTTGTGCAAAAGGAAGTCATACCCGTTGGTATCATCCTTTATTACCAGAAGATCCTATTACCATCTCTGGCAAAGATGGAGATGATGCTAAACTATATATAGAAAAAGAAGTTAACGAAAAATTAGCTAAATTAAAATCAATTCAAGAGAAGGAGTTAGAAGAATGAATTTACCTTATACTATCATTATTCAATGGAGTAGTGAAGATAAATGTTATTTAGTTCATTTACCTGAATTTCCCACACAAAAATATCATACTCATGGTGATACTTATGAAGAAGCTGTGAAAAATGCTCAGGAAGTCATAGAAATGTTAATTGCTGAATATCAAGAATATGGAAAGCCTTTACCCTTAGCTAAATCTTTAGAACAATTGATTAATGTGGCTTAATTAATTTATAATCAGGTGATTAATGGTGTACTATATTATCTCAAATTAATTAATCGCCATATATTGTCTTGTACTTTATAATAATTTGCACCTGTATCAGCATTTAAGACAGCAGGACTATATATTTTTTTAAGCAAATTACCAGCATCTGACCAAATACGTTGATCTGAATATTGATTGTCTTGCTGTTGTCCTGCTATTTGAAAAAATGTCCCTATTCCTTCCATTCCTCTTGTATATCCAAATCATCTACTTTATCTAATACTGATTGAGTCAGAGATTTAAACTCTCTAAGTTGCTTTCTTGTGCGAGGAGCTTTCGCATAATTTTCTCCCCAAGTAGATATAAAATCTAAGAGGATGTTTGAAAAGTGGTATTCCGTAATTTTCATCACATTGCTACCCCCCTTTCCCCTTGTAAAGGGGGGAAACAATAAAAATCCAGTTCCCTCCCCTTTACAAGGGGAGGGTTAGGGTGGGGTAAAAAATATT
>NZ_JAQMTJ010000019.1:0-7755 GCF_028330815.1 Dolichospermum lemmermannii CS-548 | reverse complement strand
TTATTAGACCCCTTTAGTTTTCTGCTAACGCTACGCTGTAAACGTTTCATGCGTTTACTCTTATGGCGGTAGGCTTTAGGATTCTCGAATACTTCACCATTACTGCAAACTGCTAACTCCTTAATTCCTATGTCAACGCCAATGGTCTGTCTGTCTGCAAGTATAGGAGGTTTTTCAATCTCGTATTTAACAGAAATAAACCATTTATCAGCCTGTCTAGAAATCACGCAATTATTGTTGTGCTATGATGTCTAGTATATCAGATATATTAGGATTTGGCAATGCCTCGGATTAAATTTAAACCACAAAATAAAGTGGCCTACGATAAATCACCCTTGCAATTTAAGGTTTTACCTGGAGTCAGAGAAAAAATTAAAACCGTCCCTAACTGGCAGCAACGGTTAAGGGAATTTGTTGATCAACTCATTGAAGACTTGGACAAACAGTAATATATGGATAGTTAGGGGTAGAAATTATCAAGCTGTTTCTACCCCTAAATTTGCTACAGTTTAAGTAAGTGAACAGGAAAATTTAAAGGTATGTAACGGTATGTAAAGTTGTCTCAATGCGATATTCTGATTGAGTTTCAGCCATTTTACAAAACTCAATACCCCTCATTTTTATTTTGTTCACCTACTTACAATGGTCTAGGCGCTGCCCTGAGAGACCAGAAGAAATTAGAACAGGCTGTTGCTGCTTACCAAAAAGCCATTGAACTTGACCCTAAAGGTTATTTAATCCACGATCCTTACATCCATCAAGAGTTGCACTTTATTTAATCCTCATTCCTAAATGACATCAGGCAATTCGTCTTCAATAAACCACAAGCGAGGATATCGGTAAGCTGCAAAAGTTACAAGTATGGCTATAATTTCCATCGTAATAAATAGCAGACCAATACCGCGACCTGTCCCTACTCCAATGATTTCTCCGATGCTTCCTGCCAATAGACCGTTCTTCGCCATTAAAGGCTCGAAAATTCGCTCTGCTAGAGGGACAGCAACAACATAAGCTAGCGGGATACATAACATCCAAATCATTCTAATTGTAGCAAAGACCCTGCCCTGAACTTCGGGAGTCACTTTTCGGAGGAAGATCGCGTCGCAACAGCCATTGATGATTGGTATGCTGAAGAAAAGCAAGAAATTGAGTAGGGCGAAGAGTGGCAAAGAAGTGCGTAAACCAAATGCTAAGATGATCATATGAGCGAAAAGATCGAAAGCAAAAATGCCACGGATCAGCGATCTGGGTCCCCCCGAAATAGTCATCGCCAGATTGCCCAGCACCATCCCCACACCGCCAATGGATTGAATGGTTCCGAGTTCTGTAACTGAAGCGAATGTTAGTACCAAGGGTGTGAGCAAAACCTCAAACACTCCCGTAACAAAGTTGTCCAGCGCGAATAAAATCAGCAGCACTAACAGTCCGGGGCGAACGGCAATGTAAGTCCAGCCATAAACCACGTCTTGCCAGATAGAAGCTTTTCCATCTTCTGAAACCGCAGCCGTCTTAGTGTTAGGAAAGCGAACGAGTAACAGAGTTGTGAGGGCAAACAGGAAGGTAACAAGGTCAATTAGGATGACACCTTGAAGCTTTACAATTCCTAGCAAGACTCCTCCCAGTAGAGGCGAGATTAGCTGGGCGCAGGCTTCTCCTGACCGAACTACGCAGCTAGCACGCGGCAGGTATTTCTTTGGGATAAGCATTGATGTGGAAGCAGTGTAAGCTGGCAACTGAAAGGCTTTGAAGACAGAACTGAGACTAACGGCTAGGTAGATGTGCCAAATTTCCAGGCTTCCGGTAGCGAGTAATAGGGCGAGCACAGCTGTAGTTATGCCGGCACCAGAGTCAGAAACAATCATGCACCAGCGCCGATTCCAACGGTCTACCAATGCACCAGCTACCGGAGAAATCAGGATACAGGGTAGCATGGCAGATAACAAAATCAGAGAGAATTGAGTGACTGAACCTGTACGCTGGTAAACCCACACTCCCAATGCAAAGCTAGTCAGACCGGACCCGGTTAGGGATACCAGTTGTCCGAACCAAACGATCAGAAAAACACCGATTCCACCTGTAAAGGGTCGAAGCTTAAGAAGCTTATTCATACTATTTTAAGTAGGTTAGCATTGAAAATTGTCGTTATGGCACTAGGCAAGAGGCAAGAGTGAAGAGGGTTTGGCCGATTTTACTTTTCGTTACATATTTCGGTTTTTTTCCGTTCACCTACTTAAATTTGTCAATGAAAATTTCTGCTATTTGGCGTTTATTTCGGCTCGACTGGCAACACATAGCCTTCACAATGCAAGTCGGCGGACTGAAAGCCCAACTGTTCTAAACCTTGATAATGCTGCACGCAAGTTTCTAGATTCAGTAATCCTACAGTGGGTTTCATATAGTCAAATCGAGTTGAGAGCAGACTGGACAGAACGCAACCCATTATGTGTTGGGAATTGGTTGGCACATATTCTTTCCATAAAGCTTCATTCAGGTTATTTTTTATCCATTCGGGTAGATGAATGACCGTTTCTATCTGCTGAGGTGCTAGAAGAACTCCTCCTTCGGTAAAGAGAATATCTTTCTGTTTCTCAAAGCGCTTAATTGCCTGTTCTGGGGAGAAGCAGTGTGGGCCAGAATCATCGACAATTAAAGTACCAGGTTTCACCCGTTCGATGTCGAGGATGTCTGGTACGTTGGTAGCGCCAATTATTAAAGTAGCGTCGTAGATTTCCGGCGGAAGTTCTGATGTTGATGTCGCTATTTGGATAGAACCTCGAAAACCTAAATCGCTGATGAGTTCGCGTTGAATATTTTGAATTGATTCCAGTTTACTGTAAACATCGCATAGGATAATGTTCGATGGATGCGGCAAGCATTTTAACATCAAGCGCAGGGTATTAAGACCAATCGAACCTAAACCGATGAATGCTACTTTCTCCTGCTCTAAAGAACGGTTGCTAAAGAGTAAAATTTTCTTAATCGTCAACACAACAGCAGAGCAGGTTGTAGCGTGTCCTGTAGTGATTTTTGGTAAGTCGGTACGTCCCTCAACAGCTTTGAGAATGGCACGACCGTAATCTGTTGCAGAGGGAATCAAACCTGTTAAAGAAACAGTTTTAGCACCGAGTCGCCCTGCCATTTCTAAAGCTTCAACAGTCATTTGTACGAGTTTCTGTGGGTCGCTGTATAGTTCATCCTCGAATATAGGCAGGGTTAAGCCTGCTATTCGACCCCATTTAGTCTCCATCACAGTATCCCACATCGGCAGGTTGTCAAACCAATTTTGAAGGATTTCATTGCGAGTTACGCTAGTTCCTTTTAGTGGGGAGAGAGGAAGATAACCCAGAGCGGCTGAGTCAATTGGTGCTATTTTTCCTACTGCAAACAAGGACAATAAGGAGCGCTGTTCTAGTTGGAAAAACGGAGATATGTCTGTAGTTTTGGTAAAAGATGCGGTCATAGTTTCCTCAATTTTCGCTTGGGGTTTTTCTGGAGTAAAAGATGTATTTTGGGTAGACAACTTCCAAAGCACTTGTGCTAATTCAGCTATAGTGGGGTAACTAAATAAAAGCTTGACTGAAACTTTAAGGTTCATCTCTACTGAAAGCTTAGATAACAGTGAAATAGCTTGCAGTGAATGTCCTCCCAGTTCAAAGAAATTATCATTGATTCCCACTTTTTTTAATCCCAAGAGTTCAGCCCAGATAGCAGCCAGTTTTGTTTCAGTAGGGGTGCGCGGTGAGACAAAATTATCTTCTCCTTCCTTGTCGAAACTCTCCAGTGGGGGTAAGGCGCGATGGTTTATTTTCCCGTTTGGAGTTAGGGGTAGTGCTTTCATTAGTACAAAACTGCTTGGCAGCAGATGATCGGGTAGCTTTTGTTTTAAGTAGTCGCGCAGGGAACCGCTGAGTGTGCGCTGTAAAGTTTTCCACAAGCCTTGAGTGTCCAACTGATAGGTTATACTTTGGTCAACTTTAGCCTGTTCGGAAAATGTAAGATTAAAACTAACCTCGACCTGTGGTGGACGCAACCACGCTACTGTCCCAGAAAGCCAACGCGGTTCGCTCTCTCCAGGCAGCAGCAGATGCAGGCGGACGTGTTGACCTTCAGTAATAGTAGTTGGCGTTGGCATACCCACTAGATCAACAGCGCCATTGGAGATATTTTCTGTGTGGAGTTTGATGGAGTTACCGTCTATTTCTAGTTGGCATTCACTGTGATAGGGGATGCGCTCTAGGATGAGGTTAGAGACGACATAAGCGACGAGGCGCTTGTTGCCTGGTGTGTCTTCTCGGCAAATGACTACTGCTTGGAGTACATTCGGGTGTTGTGCTAATAGTGCTTCAACTTCTCCCAGTTCGATGCGGAAGCCACGTATTTTTACTTGGTTATCAATACGACCAATAAATTCGATATTACCATCTGGTAGATAACGTGCCTTATCCCCTGTTTTATAGAGGCGGGAACCGGGTTCCTTGCTAAAAGGGTTGGGAATAAATTTTTCTTCAGTTAAATCAGGTTGGTTTAAGTAGCCTCTTGCTAGTCCATCTCCACCAATGTATAATTCTCCTGGAATGCCAATCGGTACAGGTTGCAAAGACCGATCTAATACGTAGGTTTGAACATTCCGAATCGGACGACCAATCGGCAATGCTGCTGATGCTGTTTTTGCTGCTGATAAATCGTATATTGTGGCTCCTATAGTAGCTTCGGTCGGTCCGTAATTATTCACCAGACTCACTCGTTGTCCCACATACTCCAACCAAGTTTGCAATCGTTCGATTAGGGCTTTTTCTCCACCAATAATTACCAATCGTAATGACAGAGGGAGGGTAAACTTTTCTTGACTCAAGAAAAGGGTTAGTTCATGCCAGTAGGCTGTCGGTAGTACTAGAACAGTTAATTTCCAATCCCTGCACTTCTGCAAAAATATACCAACTGAGTCCAGCATGGAATCAGTACGCAAGACAAGGGTTGCACCTGATGTCAAGCTGGTATAGATTTCTTCAGCACTAACATCAAAACTGATCGAGGAGAATTGTAAAATGCGATCTGCGCTCCCCGCAGCAGCGAAGCTATCGCACTTCTTTATCCCATATTCAATATTGACGGCAGTGATATAATTTACAACAGACAGATGTGGGATGGTTACTCCCTTTGGTTTTCCAGTCGAGCCGGATGTATAAATGACATAAGCTAAGTTCTGGGTATTTACGGTATCACCAATATTTTTCTCACTGTATTCGGAGATCGCCTCCCATTGTGTATCCAGACAAACTACCTGTGCTTCATGCTTGGGCAGCTTGTCAACTAACCGTTGTTGAGTCAGCAGCACTGGCACAGCCGAGTCTTCTAACATAAAAGCCAAGCGTTCTTGAGGATACATTGGGTCAAGCGGAACGTATGCGCCTCCAGCTTTCAGGATACCCAAGATTCCTACTATCATCTCTAGAGAACGTTCTACACAGATACCCACTAAAGTTTCTGGTTTCACGCCTAGTGTTTGTAAATAGTGCGCTAATTGGTTAGCTTTGGCATTTAGTTCTCGGTAGGTTAACTGCTCGTCTTTAAAGATGACTGCTACTGCGTCTGGTGTTTGTTCTACTTGCGCTTCAAATAATTGATGAATACATAGATTGTGAGGATAGTTAAGTTGGGTTTTATTCCACTCCACTAATAACTTGTGTTGCTCAATCGCACTCAAAATTGGTAAATTTGATAGCTTTTGTTCTGGATTCCCGACAATACCTGCTAACAGCGTTTGCCAATGCTGTACCATACGGGTAATAGTCGCTGCATCAAATAGGTCTGTACTGTATTCAAATGCCCCTGTTAAACCCTGCTCGGTTTTCTGCAAAGATAAGCCTAAATCAAACTTAGCAGTATGATTTACTCCAGCATCAGATATATTAATTGTTAAATCTTTGAGGGTAATAGTAGATACTGACTCATGTTCCAAAGCAAAATCTATTTGAAACAAGGGTGTGTAGCTTAAGTTACGCTCTGGGTGCAGTGCTTCTACTAACTTCTCAAAAGGCAGGTTTTGATGATCGTAAGCTTCTATTACTACTTTTTTAACTTGTTGTAATAACTGGAGAAATGTAGGGTTGTCTGATAAATCAGTGCGTAGAACCAAATTATTGACAAAAAAACCAATCATTCCTTGGATTTGAGAGTGCTGACGATTAGCAACTGGAGTGCCAACAACGATATCTGACTGGTTGGTGTAGCGATAGAGTAATATTTTAAATGCTGTGAGTAGCAGCATAAAAAGTGTGACTCCCTGCTGCTGACTCAAACTTACGAGTGCATCACTAATGTTTTGCTCAATGCTAAAAACTTGCGTGGCTCCGCAAAAGGATTGTACCGCTGTTCGGGGGCGATCGCTTGGCAATTCTAACAAAGTTGGCATTAGAGCTAGTTTTTGCTGCCAGTAAGCGAGTTGAGACTCTAGAACTTCTCCTTGTAACCACTGCTGTTGCCACACAGCAAAGTCTACATACTGAAGGTGTATTTCTGGTAAATTTGGCGTATGATGCTCCACATAAGCAGAGTAAGCTGTGGTTAACTCCTTCAAAAAGATATTGACAGACCAAGCATCAAAGATAATGTGGTGAATTGTTAGTAGTAGAACACTTTCTGTTGGGGTAAGCTGGACTAGCTGTGTCCGCAGTAGAGGATCTTGAGCGAGATCAAATACATACTTAGCTGCATCTGAAGCTAATTTCTGATACTCTAGCTCCTGTTCACTTGCTGGTAGAGGACGCAAATCTATGACTGGCAATGTAAAATCTCTAGTGGCAGCAATCGCCCCAAGGGGTTCTCCATTTACGGTAATAAAGTTAGTGCGGAAGATTTCGTGGCGATTGATGAGTAATTGCAAGCTTGACTCTAAGGCGGCAATATTGAGTTGACCCCTAAACTGCAAGCTAAACGGCATATTATAGGAGGGGCTGTGAGGCTGTAGTTGGTTGACAAACCAAAGACGTTGTTGGGCAAACGAGAGAGGAAAAGTATTGTTCTCTGTTCTGGATATAGGAGCGATCGCAGTAATATTAGTTTGAAGATTCGCTTGTTGTAAAAACGAGATAATCTCAGTTTTGCGATCGCTAATTGCTGATTTTAGCTTGGGGGTGAGAGTTCCTTCAGGAGCATTGCAACGAAGGTGATCGCCTTCAATAAATAGGTTAATATCCAGCCTACGGAGGTAGTTAACAAACTCAATTGTATTCATTAAAATTCCACTTCTTCTCTGGTAGAGACTGTATTGTTGCTAGTGTCAAGACTTTGGTTTACCCAAGAAATTGCTTCAATGTAGTTAGAAAGACTAGCTACAGTAGGATCTTCAAACAACTTAGATAAGGGCAACTCTACCCGACAGGCATCATTCACTTGTAAGAGCAGTTGAGTTGCTAGTAAAGAATGTCCACCCAATTCAAAAAAATTATCATTTATACCCACTTGTGATACTCGCAAGACTTTTTCCCAAATGGATGCAACCAATTCCTCTGTAGGAGTCTGAGGAGCTACAAAAGTCGGTTCCAGTTCGGGTCTTAATTCAGGTTGGGGGAGGGCGCGACGGTCTACTTTGCCATTGGGTGTTAGTGGTAGTGTCTCCAGCACAACAAAAGCACTAGGCATCATGTAGTCGGGCAGTTGCGCTTTTAAGAAGTGGCGTAGGTCACTATTTGTGGGTGCTGGCTCTTGATGCGGGACAAGATAAGCTACTAATTGTTTGTCACCTGCACTGTTTTC
>NZ_JAQMTJ010000250.1:0-23223 GCF_028330815.1 Dolichospermum lemmermannii CS-548 | reverse complement strand
CTGAGAGGTCATGAGAGTGAGGTCTGGAGTGTGAGATTTAGCCCCGACGGCAAACAACTGGCTTCTGGGAGTGGTGACAACACCATCAAAATCTGGGACGTGACCACAGGGAAAGTCCTGAATACCCTGAAAGGTCATGAGAGTTCGGTCAATAGTGTGGGATTTAGCCCCGACGGCAAACAACTGGCTTCTGGGAGTGATGACAACACCATCAAAATCTGGGACGTGACCACAGGGAAACTCCTCAATACCCTGAAAGGTCATGATGATGTGGTCTTGAGTGTGGGATTTAGCCCCGACGGCAAACAACTGGCTTCTGGGAGTGATGACAAGACGATCAAAATCTGGGACGTGACCACAGGGAAAGTCCTGAATACTCTGAAAGGTCATGAGGATTCGGTCTTTAGTGTGGGATTTAGCCCCGATGGCAAACAACTGGCTTCTGGGAGTCGTGACAGCACGATCATTTTATGGGATTTGAATTTAGATAATTTAGTCACCAGTGGTTGCACTTTGCTGAATAATTATTTGATTGGTAATCCTCAAGTGTTGGCAGAATTAAAAGATTGCCAAACTCCATCTCGGTTATTATTAGCAGCAACGGTGTTAGTTATCCAAGGTGAGAACTTGGCAGCAAATGATGATCTGAATGGGGCTTTAGCTAACTTCCGCCAAGCTAAAGAATGGGATAAGAATTTACAATTTGACCCCCAAGCAAAAGCACAGGAGTTTGCTAACAAAGGCAAAGCTAAACGCAAGTGAGCGGAGTGAGAAAGTGTTGTCCAAAAAGGGCAAATTAGGGATTTGAAGGCGGGGAAAAATCCCTTTACTGATGCGGTGTTGAAGGAATTAACCCCACCCCATTGGTGTCAACTTAGGCTACAGATGGCTTATTTGTTGGCTTCCACACCCACCCAGAAATGAATTTCCGGGCTAATAGCGAAAGTAAACTAAAGTTTACTCAAAAATTTCCGGGTTATTTAGTCATCTTCAGATGACTTCTGCTATTAGACTGGGAATTCATTCCCAGGTGGGCTATGGGTTTTAGGTTAAGTTGACACCAATGAAGCTCTTGCTTTACCCCTACGTTTAGAATCAAACAATCCAGCCGTTTCGAGTATAACTTGTGTGTACACAATAGCCTCACAAAGGGGAGGGGACTGGATTTTCTGGTTTCCCCCCAAAGTATCGAGGGATTAAAGGGTGTAATTATCGGATATCAACAATAATTAGCATATATAGGAATAATATTTGATTTGTGAACATTGCCAGAGTCAGATCCCCGACTTCTTAGAGAAGTCGGGGATCTTGTTTTTCATAACTAATTTAGGATCGCTATATAGTCCAGGTGATTAAAAATTGCCTAGTACAGTGTATATTAATAATTGACAAAATAATTAAAGGAGAATTTACCCCATGAACAAATTATTAGATGAAACCCTATCTCATGAAATTGCCAAAGCCATCAAAAGTAAAGCCAAAAAACCTTTTGATAATGCTTATAAAGCAGTTTTAATCACCGAAGGTGCAAAGTATATTCAAGGCTTTTTAGTATTTGCTGGTCAGCCCTATAAACCAGTTGAACATGGTTGGATTGAAGTTAATGATGTAATTATAGATCCGACACTTCCCCATTTACAAAAAAATCCCCAAGAACTTTATTATTTTCCGGCTCAAGCTCTAAGTACCAAAAAACTCAAAGCCATTGTGGAAGAATCCAAAGAAGATTATCCAGAGGATGATCCTTTACCTATTTATGGTGAAGCCCCCTATGATTATTATGGTGATGTTATGTTGGGGGGGCTAGAATATTTGACAGCTTATCAAGCCGCACAGGCCAAATGTCAAGAAATCAATGGCTTAAATTTTGAAAAAAATTAGTCTCCCAGGACAGAATTTTACATTATTTTCCTCCTAAATTGTTATTTATGGGCATCTCTCCATCTCCAACTAAATCTGATACAGTATACCGTCGTCGAGAAAATGACTGGCGGTTATTTTTACGCTTAGTCCCCTATGGTCGTCGTCATGGCAAACTATTAGCAGTATCCATGTTAATGCTTGTTCCGATTGCTGTTGCTAGTGCTATCAAACCCCTATTAGTGGGACAGGCAATTTCGTTAATTCGCAAAGAACCAAGTACATATCAATTTCTGCAAAATATCCCTCTGTGGCAAGGTTTAAATATCCTGATTGGAATGTTGCTAATAGCAACTATTATCCGCTTAGTATTAATAAGTGTCCAAGGTTATTTAGTGCAAAAACTAGGACAAAAAATCACAGCAGATATTCGTGAAGATTTATTTACTCATGTAACATCTTTAGCTGTGCGGTTTTTTGATCAGACACCTGTAGGTAAATTGATTACTAGACTAACGAGTGATGTCGAAAGTTTAGGAGATGTTTTTTCCACTGGGGCTGTAGGCATTATTTCTGATTTACTATCTATGGTAGTAATTGTAGGATTGATGTTTTCCATTCAATGGCAACTTGCTTCTTTGTTGATATTCATCCTCTTGCCAATAACTTGGTTGATAATTTATTTTCAACAGCAGTATCGAAGGGCTAATTATAAAACCAGGGAAGAACTTTCTGTACTCAATTCTCAACTTCAAGAAAATATTGTCGGGATTAATATAGTTCAATTATTTCGCCGCGAAAAATTTAATGTTGAGTTATTTCGAGCTGCTAACCAACGTTATATTAAGGAAGTAGATATTAGCATTTGGTATGATTCCGCAGTTTCTGCAACCTTGGAATGGGTTGGTTTAATTGCTATTGCTGGAGTATTATGGTTAGGTGGTTGGTTATTGTTAAATCAACAAATCTCTTTTGGGATTTTATCAGCATTTATTTTATATGCCCAACAATTTTTTGAACCATTACGGAATTTTGCGGAAAAGTTTACGGTGATTCAATCTGGGTTTACGGCTATTGAAAGAGTAGTGGATATTTTAGATGAACCCATTGAAATTAAAGATTATTCTCAGCCTCAAAGTTCAAATGTAGATTTTGAATTTGGCTATATTAATGAGATAGTTTCTAAGTTAGAATCTCAAGATTTTACACCCGTTCCGGCTTTGGGAGCAATTAAGTTTGAAAATGTTTCCTTTGCTTATAAAGATGATGATTATGTGATTAAGAATTTAGACTTTACTATTCACCCAGGGGAAAAGGTGGCTTTAGTTGGTCCCACAGGTGCGGGTAAAAGTTCAATTATTCGGCTGTTATGTCGTCTTTATGAACCAACCCAAGGACGGATTCTCATTGACGGTGTGGATATCCGCGAGATTCCTCAAGTGGAACTACGACGTTATATGACGGTGATTTTGCAAGAGGCTTTTTTGTTTGCTGGTGATGTTAAAAGTAATATTACTTTAGGTGATAATTACAGTTTTGCAGAAATTCAACAAGCAGCAGAAAAAACAAATGTGGCGACGTTTATTAACCAATTACCCCAAGGTTATGATACTCAATTACGAGAACGGGCGACAAATCTTTCTAGTGGACAAAAACAACTTTTAGCCTTTGCGCGGGCAGCTATTCGTAATCCCCAAATTTTGGTTTTAGATGAAGCCACAGCTAGTTTAGATGTGGGGACGGAGGCTTTAGTTCAATCAGCTTTAAATCAGTTGTTAATCCAACGGACTTCAATTATTATTGCTCACCGTCTCTCGACAATTCGGAATGTAGACCGGATTTTTGTGTTGAAACGGGGAGAATTAATTGAACAGGGAAGTCATGAAGAATTGCTACAACAACAAGGATTTTATGCCACTTTGCACAATTTACAAATGTTAGGAGCTTAATCAAAGGTCTTGAAATGCAATCAAGGGCGCATAGCCTGCGCCCCTACAGGTTTTAAGATTTAAGGAAAATCAAAAATTATATTTTTCAATCTATTTCTGTGGCTATTTTGTCCCCACGTTCGAGTTCCCAAAGAATTTGATTTCCTTCCCGTCTTACCCGTGAAACTATCCAATTTCGCCAGCGCCATTCATCACCTCGGCTGGTAACGGCGCTAGAGTGAACACCCATTAAGTCTGCTAATTCTGAACTGGTAATTAGGTAGCCTTTTTCGGCAATTTCGTCTGCAATCCGTAAGGTTTCCACCAAGTTGCGAAGTTGTAAAACCCTGATTTCAGTGGGTTGTTCGTTGGTTGTAGTCGCAGTTGGTGTTGTAGATTGTTCCATAGTGCTTGTATCTGATGCAGACGGACTGCTTTCTAGTGTGTTTTTATTAGTTATTGTAGAGTTTATTGGATCATTAGATACTTTTGCTGGGCTTATTTCCCCAATTTTAGGTAAATTTTCGTGAAGAAGTCCAGGTAATAATTGTTTGAGGTGAGGGATTTTATGGTTAGCGAAGGAACGCGCAATGACATCACAGCGTTCATTGCCAATATTACCAGAATGTCCGCGAACGTGTTCCCATTGTACCAGTCGGCTATTGAGTTGATCCAGAATTTCTAGGAGGTCTTGGTTTTGAACGGGATTCCCATCTGCTTTTTTCCAGCCGTTCTTTTTCCAGCCTTTTACCCATTTTGTCACACAATCAATGACATATTTACTATCTGTGTACAGGGTAATAGGTTCAGTTTGTCGAGATGATTTGAAAAATTCCAAGGCAGCGATCGCTGCTTGCATTTCCATTTTATTATTAGTGGTGTGCTGGGATGAATCACCCATTTCATGGACTGAACCATCATGAAAATAGACAACTGTACCCCAACCACCAGGGCCAGGATTACCTGTGCAAGCGCCATCTGTATATATACTTTGAATTAGACTTTGGGTAGACATGATCAAATTAGAGAATTCTCAAGGATTGATACAGCACTTCCCGGTGTTATGAGGTACATATCTAGCGGGCAAGATGCCCGCACTACAAGAGTTTCATGATTCAACTTTGTACCTCATAAGAGCGGAAACCGCTGTATATTATTGATAACGATACATTAATTCCAAGTTCACAACTTTATTAGTGAAACCCCACTGTTGATAAAATGGTATCATCTCTGGTAAACAGAACAAAGCCATATTTTCAACTTCTTTTAATTGGGGATGATTAACGACTTCATCTAATAACTTAGCACCAAATCCCATTTTTCTGTAACTAGGTTTAACAATGACATCATAAAGAACTCCGCGATAAACAAAATCAGTCAAAATACGACAAAAAGCAATTAGTTCTTTTTCCTCATTTACTAAAGCGATGATAATATCAGATGCAGCTAACATTTTGACAACACCTGGATATATTCGGTTGTGACTCCAGAACTCATTTTTGTATAATTCCACAAGTTCGGAAATTTGGGTTTCATCTAATTGGTTAACAACTTGGTAATTCATTTTTTTGATTTTATCAATCCTGTAGATCTGAAGCAGAAATTGAATTTATCTTTTTACGAAAAGCTGAAAATTGACGGCTGAATGCTGACAATATAAACGGTGTTTTTGCTCTCATTTTTTCAGCATAAGCTTGATATTCTGCTATTTGTTGTTTAATTTCCGAAAAATGATCATGGTAATAATTAACTTAAATTAAAAAAAATTAACATAGATGACAAATCATAACTAACATCATGTTTTATTAATTTCATTAGACACAATTAGTTGTATGATATGAATGATAGGCAATCTGGTTGTCACTTCACCTAGTTAGGCGTAAAGAAACTTAATATTAATTACTCTTTTGCTTGTTGGTATTAGTTTCACTGCTAATCAGTTAATTTATGCCTGAATACTTAACTTGGTTATTTAGCACATGAGAAAGAAACATTCTGATAGCTTGCCTGACGCAGCCATAGCTCAATACTAGCAGCAAAAACCACAAAAACCTTCACGACAAAGACGGAAAAATGATCCAAAAAATTTTGTTGGCTGTCTCCGGTTTGGGACACGCGGAAGAAATGCTCAAGAACTTGAAAGAACTACCTTCATTTCGAGGAGCAAGAGTCACAGTTCTCCACGTTGTCACCCCACAAAGCACTGCGGCTGTAATGACTGACAAATGGGAAGAAGGGGGCAAAATTCTCGCTAAGGCTATTCAGTATTTAAACTTAGATCCCAGCCAGGTTTCTTCCATTTTGCGTCAAGGTGATCCCAAGGATGTAGTTTGTCAAGTCGCTGACGAAATGGAAGCTGACTTGATTATTATGGGTTCACGGGGAATGAAGCGGCTACAATCTATTTTCTCCAATTCCGTCAGTCAGTACGTTTTCCAACTGTCTTCCCGTCCCATGTTGCTAGTGAAAGATGACATTTATGTCAAAAACATTAAGCGCATTATGGTGGCAATGGATAATTCTGAATCTGCCAAAAACTGCTTAAATTTGGCTTTGTTTTTACTTAGGGGTGTTGCGGGTGGACAATTGGTTTTAGCTAATGTTAATGCAGATTTGGGTGGTAAATTATCAGGTATTACTGATCTTAAACCAGAGAGAAATTCTGTGTTAGGAATGGCTGTGGCAGAGGCAGAAAAGCAATCTGTAGCAGTGCGTTGTATTACTAGCAGTGGTAAACCTGGGGAAGAAATTTGTCGTTTAACTAATGAGTTGAATATAGACTTATTATTGATTGGTTCTCCGGACCGTCGCCCATCTATTGCTAAGAGTTTTGTTGATATAGATCGGCTCATTGGCTCGTCTTTATCTGACTATGTTCGTGTTAATGCTACCTGTCCAGTTCTCTTGGCACGCACTATTGGATAATGTCTTCATAATAGCAATACCTTGTCCATTTTTTGTAGGTCGGGTTAAGCGACAGCGCAACCCGACGCATTTCTTGGGTTATGGCTATGGCTCCTACGTCGCCACGCAAGCTATCGCCACACTTCGTGAACGTACCTCAACCCAACCTACATACAAATCAAGACTTTTTTCGATTTGGACAAGGTATTGTAATAGCGATGACTAAATAAAAACCCCTACACTATATTAGTTTAGGGGGGTTTTTATTTTATAGCCCAAGTATTAACTATCTTTTCCACCGATTTTAAAATGCTCACAAAAGCTAATAGCTGTTCGCAAGGCTGTTAATTAACCTTCAGTCTTGGAGGTTTGGATGTAAAGCATGATTAAAAACACGGCGGGTACTAATACGAACAAAATGCTCGCTACGAAACCCAAATCATTAACTTGCATAGCAAGATAGCCTTTTGTGTAATTTCGAGTCAACTATTCTAGAATAGCATCATCCATGACAGAGTGAAGCCAAATTTTTTAAGAGCCTTTAAGGTTTGGTAATGACGGTAACTGGTCCATTAACTAAGGTTTGACAAGCGAGACGGTAGTTATCAGGCTTGTTTTTGAATTTTTTGGTTTCTAAATCTGTACGCGGAGACAGGTTTTCTAATCCTTCAGTGATTTGGACAACGCAAGTAGTACATTGTCCAGCACCACCACAATTGGTCATTTTGCCGAAAAATTTATATATATCAATGCCATTTTCTACAGCTTTAAGTCGGAGATTAGCACCATCTGCGGCGACTATTTCTTGATTTTCTTTAACAAATTTGATATTTCCCATCGTAGCTTCCTGGTAATTTAGTATGTGACTGGATTAATTATATGGATTTATTGCAAAATATTAAGAACTATTAATTTTACCAAAAAATAGGACAGGTGGATGTTACCTGTCCAAAAAATTGGCAATGGGTAATTTATCTAAAACCCACTGCTGCTTGCCAAACAAATGCAAGTAACAAGAAGAAGACGGGAATAACAGGTAAAACATCTACCAAGGGGTCGAAGATTTGGTAAGCTTCAGGCAATTTTGCGAGTAATAGTGCTGCTTCCATGTTTGTTTAAATCCACCTAATAATCAAATATCTTTTATATGCGAGATATATTTTATCATGATTAGCTCAATGATCAGTCCTCAGTTTTTTCTAGATCAATTGCTGATGGTTCTAACCAGTGACCAAAATCGGTGACAAAACGATCGCTCAAAATTGATGCGCGAATCTTTTGAGTAAAGCGAATTAATTCGGTGATGTTATGAATAGTCAACAAAGTATATGCTAATATTTCCTGCGATCGCACTAAATGAGATAAATAAGCCCGACTGAAATTTTCACAGGTGTAACAAGGGCAAGTTGTATCCAATGGTGTAAAATCTTCACGAAACTTAGCATTTTTGATATTCCAGCGTTCACCGGAGACAATAGCCGTTCCATGTCTAGCCCAGCGTGTGGGAATAACGCAATCAAATAAATCTACCCCAGAAGCGATCGCAATGGCCATTTCTCGATAAGTTCCCACACCCATCAAATAACGGGGTTTATTCACCGGTAACAACGGCGCTGTAGTTTGGACAATTTGCGCCATTAAATCCGTTGGTTCACCCACGCTGACCCCACCAATGGCATATCCCGGCATATCCAACTGCGCCAATTCTTGAGCAGCACGGGCGCGTAAGTCTAAATATACTCCCCCCTGGACAATGGGAAACAATGCCTGATCCTGGCGTTGATGGGCGGATATAGAGCGTTTTAACCAGCGATAGGTTCGGTCAGTGGCGGCTTCAACTTCCTGACGAGTGGCAGGATAGGGAGGACATTCATCAAAAGCCATGATCACATCCGCCCCTAAAATATTCTGAATTTCAATAGAGCGTTCTGGCGTTAATTTAATGATTTGCCCATCATGAGGAGAACGGAAAGTTACACCTTCTTCAGTAATTTTCCGCATTTCGCTCAGACTGAAAACCTGAAATCCACCGGAATCTGTAAGCATTGGTCCAGACCAACCCATGAATTTATGTAACCCACCACCACCAGCAACGATGGCTTCTCCCGGTTGGAGATGTAAATGATAGGTATTAGCTAAAACCATCTGCGCTCCTGTTGCTCCCAGTTGGGCAGGGGTGATAGTTTTGACATTAGCTAATGTTCCCACAGGCATAAACCTGGGTGTTTCTACAATTCCGTGGGGAGTAGAAAATATTCCGGCTCTAGCTTTGGTCTGGCTACAGGTAGCGAGACTTTCAAAGGAAAAATTGGCGCTCAAGGCAAAAATACTAGTTATCTAAATTTATCCATCAACTTAACATTTTTGGTGTTACTTAGGGCGTTCGTGGGGGTTTTTGTCTTGTGAGGGTCATACCCCGCAATCCACTATGACCCCAAAGAGGATATGATTTCTTTAGTTAAGGTTTTGTGATACCTCCTTTCTTCTCAGGAATTACGCAAAATATCCCTCAAACCCTCATTTCTCTGTGTTCTCTGTGCCTCTGTGGTTCGTTATTCCATGAATTATGCGTAAGTCCTACTTCTACCTCATTCTTTCTCCTGACGGTCACTGAGCGAAGTCGATAGCGTAGCGTGGCGTTAGCCATAGTGCTGACTCCTTTAAAAAGAATCACAGCAGTCGTCATCAATTTCCGCATCCCATCTAGCTGCTAGGACTTGATCCATCATCGCTTCTATAACCGTAACGTTAAATTGGCGATCGCGTCGGGCTTGCAAAGGTGTGGAAAGAGGAATCAACCGTAAACACATTTCCTCTTGAACCAAGTCGAAGTAGGTTTCTTGTTGTGGGGATAGTTTTAACTCCAGATAATCAAAACTATCCACATTCACATATAGTGCATGGTTAGTGACTAGGGTAGACCGATGGGAATTAGCGAATACTTCCATTACATCCCCGTCACCCTCACTCAGTAGCTTGTTTTCTTGGGTGTAAATGTAGTGGACTCTACCTAAATCATTCAGCAATCGGCGGATATCGAGTTTGTTGACAACTATGCCCATGTTGACTATGCACGGGGCTGGCATTTTGGTGTGGGGTAGATGATGACTCATAGAGAAATAGCGGTTTATGAAAGGTGAGTGACAACGCAGCCAGACTATCAATGAGATGGATTGTTAATTTCCCATAGTTCCAAAATATCAAGTTTAGGAGGCGATCGTCTCATCTTTTGAGGTAGATTGTCAGTCTGGGAGTGATTTATGATGAGAACATTTATATTCATGAATACTGGAAGTATTTGACTAATGGAACTCTATATAAAGTATGGCTAACGTTTTGCGCTGGTGGCAACAGCAATTGCTAAATTTAGTTGCGGCTGTGATTTTCTATACAGCTATTCCCTTGCCCTATCTGCAAAATTTGGACTTCCAGAAGGTTGCTTGTTTTGCACCGGTGATTGGGTTGATGATTGGGGGGATTTTAGGTGGATTAGATACGGGAATGAATTATTTGGGTGTCCCCGTGCTAACTCGTAATGCTTTGGTAGTAGGTGCGTGGATAGCAATTACGGGAGGGTTACATTTAGATGGTGCGATGGATACGGCTGATGGTTTAGCGGTGGGTGATCCGAAACGCAGGTTAGAGGTAATGATGGATAGTGCTACAGGTGCGTTTGGAGCGATGTCTGCTATTGTGATTATTATATTGAAAATAACAGCTTTAACAGAAATAGCTGAAAACCATTATTTTGTATTAATGGCTGCTTGTGGGTGGGGACGTTGGGGACAACAAATGGCTATTTGTCAATATCCTTATCTGAAACCGACTGGTAAGGGTGCGTTTCATAAACAAGCGATTCGTTCTTATTTGGATTTGTTACCAAGTTTATTTTTATTGTTAGGTTTGAGTGCTGTTGTTTGGTTAATTAATCCCCAGAAATTAGTTTTATCTGTGGGGATGGTTTTGGCTGGAAGTGTGATTTCTGTTGTTACCGCAGCTTGGTTTAATTATCAGTTGGGTGGACATACGGGAGATACTTATGGCGCTGTGGTGGAGTGGACTGAAGCGTTATTTTTGTGTATAATTACCAGCTTTCTGTGATAATATATACCATCCTTCTATTGAGATAAATTTTGTAATAAGGAAGGTATGTATCATAATGATGATGAACAGGATTTTTATCATTTTCTAAAAGTGGAGTCCAGAAAAATTATGATTCTTAATGAACCTCAAGCACTAAAACCAATCTACAAAATGGAAGGTTTCAGCCATCCTTTGCTTCTCCATTCAGGCTCAATAGAGTTGAATGATACGTCGAATCCTCTTTACTCTGATAATGATTGAATTTATGCAATATTTACTTGATACTTGTGTAGCTAAATATCGCTAAATTGTCCGCGAGTTACTAATTTCTCATGCGACAATAAACGAGCCAAATAATGTTAGAATAAAATCACCCCTCTTAGATTTAGCTATGCGTGCGATTGAAACCACTGGTATCCTAAATACCCAAGGGCAAATCAAACTTGATCATCCCATTCCCCAAGCAAAGGACAGGGTTGTGCGCGTTATTCTTTTAATGCCAGAAGATGAACTTAATGAACAAACTTGGTTAGATGCTGTTTCCAATAACCCTAGCTTTGCTTTTCTGCATGATCCAGAAGAAGATATTTATACCCTGAAAGATGGACAACCTGTAGCTCATGAAGGGTAAAATCGTTTTAATTCAATTTCCCTTTGACGATTTATCTTCCAGTAAAGTCCGTCCTGCCTATTGTCTAACCAGTACAATTGGAGCATATCAGCACATTATTTTTGCCCTAATCACCAGCCGTATTCCCGAAAATCCCCTTCATACAGATATTATTCTCAGACCAGAAAATCCAGATTTTATTATGAGTGGTCTTCGTAAATCATCAACCATCAGACTTGATCATTTGGTAACACTTCGATCCTCACTTATTCAGCGTGAGCTAGGCTTATTATCGTTAAAGACTCAAACCTTAATTGTGGATATTTTGTGTGATATTTTACATTCCTAAAAAGCGTTCTGAAATTAATCCATACTAAAAACTATTCAGAGTATTACAGAGATGAATAAACGGTTGCCAAGTCGTTTAGGAAAGCTGCGCTTTCCTCTTGTTTTCGTTGTACCAATGACAACAGATAGAGGGCAAGAATGGGCTGTGAACTCCCCTGATTTATATATGCAATTTTCGGCTGGTGTAGCTGGATTAAAATCACCGTCAATTGCTTTATTAGATCAAGTGCGTGCAATTGATGTTTCTCGGATTGTGGCATATCGTGGTAGTCTGACATCAGACATATAAGTTTTTTCAATCTCTCTTTTTCAAAAAAATCACATCCTTGTGTTTATTGAGAATATTCTGAGTTAATTCTCAAGATTATTGAGAATGTAATCAATAAGCTAACGAGTTTACTAGGGTATTGACATCTTGAAATTTTGTGCTATTGTCAAGATATATAATTAGCGGATTTTTATATTCAAAATTGATGTTCCAAAATCCAGGGAATAAATTCCCTGTCTTATAGCTAAAGTCGGTTAAAACCGACTATTGAAAACATAAAATTTTATTTTCTTAGTTTTATTGAGTATAATTTGTGATAAATTAATCACGACTGATTAGGAATTGGTCTCAGATATAATTCAATTGCTTCTCTAAGATTGTTTTCTAACTTAACGGGTGACAAGGTGGCTAAACAGCTTGTTTCATAAGGGATAGAGCCTGAAAGCCACGTTGAAAAAAGAGGCGTTTATGCGGCTTGAGAGCAATTAAGTTCAGAGCTAAATCAGCCCATAAAAAACGCCTGAGTTTTGTAACTCAAGCGTTTCCCCGTATAACTTTCTACCAATTCACTATTTTTGTAACATTTGAAACCCGCAACTTAAATAACAAAAAGTATAAGTAGTGCTAGGAAAATTGTAACAAATATAAGCTGAAGTGGTATCACTCCTTGCATTCACTAAGGATATCTCTTTTAAAATCAAATGGCTAGTGTAGAGAGTGACACTTTCTGAACTGACACTAGTTAAAAATGAATCATAGTAAATAGTAGTTAATCAAACACGGCTAAATAGTAAATAGCGCAGTATTCCTGTATAAAGATGTCAGATTTGCCATAATTATATTTGGACTGGAGTAAAAATTTCTTGACAATTACATAAGCTAATAAGCTGTTAAATAACATCCAAATTATAGAATTACACTAGGTTCTCAGGTGGAACATGAATTTAGATTTAAGTTACATCAACGTGATGATGAAAACCGAGAATTATTGATGACAGTTTTAGCATTTGACCTTAAATTAAGAAAAATTACATAACCACCCCATACAACGTTACATTAATAGATACACAATTACTGGAATTTAACTATGCCACTAAAACGGTTTATTATCGAAATGGGAATGGGTGTAGACCAACACGGACAAGAACCAACGGTAGCAGCAGCAAGAGCAGTTAGGAATGCGATCGCTCACAATGCGTTGCCTGGTATTATGGAAGTAGCGGGCTTAAAAGATCCCAATGAAATGATTATAGAAGTCAAAATTGCCGTTCCTTACCCCGAACAAGTACGGGAAACAGAAGTATTAGCTGTTCTTCCCTTTGGTCAAAAAACCCTCATCTTAGAAGCAGGGGGAATGGTAGTTAATGGTTTAGCAATTGCTTCTCTCAACGATAAAAATGATGAAATGTTGATAGCTGTAGCCGCAGTTACAGTTTTTGTAGAAACTGCATAATTAACTTGAAAATATTGATTTCTTGGGGATTTTTTGAGTTAAAGTAGAGATACTGGGATCATCTCTGGCAGTAATTTTTCCAAATTATACATCTACATAACTCCAGCGAAAATGTCTCAAGATCCTCAAAAATCACCTCAAATCCAAGAAGTAATTGGATTAAAAGCACAACACTTTGCTGACTTAATTAGAGCCGCACAATTAGTTTTTGATCCGACTGCTGGCGTTACCGGCAGGAATGTCAAAATTGATTGGCAAGATTTTGGTATGCCTCGGAATATAGAGGATAATCTCAGAATTATTGGTGAAGAGTTTCAATATGCTTCTCCCCATGTTCCTGTTGATGTAATCTGGGGTAAATTAACCACAGAAACTCGAATTTGGTTTCTAGAAAAGAAAGATCAATTGTGGCAATTTGAAGAATTTTTACCTGCACTTGATGAAGATTAACTATTGCCAAAAATACTTTTTTCTAGTAGGATATATATATTTTGTATCCTACTTACTTACTAGAAAATAAATTTGATGAAAATTATAAATTTCCAGTTTTTATTAGTTTTGATTTCTTTGATATTGCCGATAATAACTCCGATTTCCCATAAGTCTAACATGGCTTTGGCAGGAAGTACAATAAATTATGATCAACCAATTATTAATGAGCAAATAGTTGTTAATAAGAGTGAATTTGGCGTAAAGATAGTCAACCCAGAAGGGAAAGTTAATTTTTTTCCAACAACTACAGTTCCCTTAAAAGAAGGTGATGCTTATGGTTGGAGAATTACATTTGACAACTATCAAGGTAACATTAAAGGTAAAGTTAAATGGCGGGAAGTTTTAACTTTACCACAAGCCCCCGAAACTTGGACAACAGAAAATAATAAAAATTTCTCCATATCAAAAGATGGAAAAACAGCAACTTCCACGCGCACAGTAACACCTGTGAATGGTGTAATTGAAAATTTTTGGACTATTGCTGCTGGAGATCCTTTGGGTAAACATCAAATAGAAGTCTATATTGATGAACGTTTAATTGGTACTTTTGCCTTTGAAATAGTTCCATTCTAAAATGACAGTTTTGTGCTAAATGTAAGTATAGCATCTTTTTTATAGACTAATTATGTTAATCTCATCTTCCATTTTTCTAGCTGGTGCTAGTCGCGGTGTTGGGCAAGAAATCGCTAAATATTTGATAGCACAACAAATCCAAGTTAAAGCCCTGTTGAGAACAGAAGCCGCTGCTGTGGTAGCAAAAGCAATGGGTGTTTATCCAATTCTAGGAGATGCGTTAAATGTAACTGATATTGAACAGGCAATTTTAGGAGATGAACCGATTCAAGCCGTTATCAGTACATTAGGTGGTTTACCTACAGATAATATCAAACCTGATTATATCGGTAATAAAAACCTCATTGATGCCGCAGTTAAAGCAGGAGTTAAAAAGTTTATTCTCGTAACTTCCATTGGTAGTGGTGATAGTGTGGTGGCTTTACCACCCCAAGCTTTAGAAGCACTCAAACCAGTTTTAATTGAAAAAGAAAAAGCAGAACAATATTTAATTTCCAGCGGACTTAACTATACAATTATCCGTCCTGGTGGTTTAAAATCAGAACCAGCAACCAACAACGGAATTATCACCGAAAATCCTCAGATTGTGGGTACTATTCATCGTGCAGATGTTGCCCAATTAGTTTGTCGCTGTTTAAATTCTGATCATACTAATAATAAAATTTTCTCAGCCATAGATCGGAACATGATATATCCAGGATTACCGGAATTTGTGGAATTTAATTTAGATTAGTTGTTGTTAACTTTGAGGACTAAAGTCCTCACTACTAATTCAATTTAAACAGAAAATACTACCCGAAACCCACACATTCTTAAACCACCGTCTGCTTCATTCCAACTTCTACTAGCGCTGCGACAAAGTTCTGCCCCAAAATTCCATGCACCACCCCTTAAAACCCGACGATGTTTATCACCTCCATCTTCCCAGACATTACCATTTGTAGGTGCGCCATGATAGTTATTATGCCAAGAATCTGCACACCATTCCCAGACTAATCCGTGCATATCATATAAACCAAAAGCATTAGCAACTTCAAAATAACCAACATTAGTTGTTTCTTTCCGAAATCTACTTTTTGGTTCTACAGAATAAGTATCGCTACCGCTACAGTTAATTAAATCAGAAGTAATAGTTTCTCCAAAATGGAAAGATGTGGTAGTTCCTGCGCGACAAGCATACTCCCATTCGGCTTCACTAGGTAAACGATATTCTCTCCCAGTTTTAATTGCCAATCTGGCACAAAATTCCACAGCTTCATACCAAGAAACATTTTCGACAGGCAAATTTGCACCTTTAAATTTTGAGGGGTTAGGGGGCAATTCTTGTTGAACTGGAGGTAAAGCTGCTATGGTTCTCCACTGTAATTGGGTAATAGGATATTTTCCCATGAAAAACGCTGGAACTATGACTTGATGTTGAGGACGTTCATCATCATCACCTTCACAACTTAGAGAACCCATGATAAAATTCCCATTGGGAATTGATACCATTTCTAAAGTTGTATTTCTGCCTAGTTCTTCTTTAAAATATTTAGTATTCCGTCTATCACGGTTAACTTCTCTCCCCGAAGTATCTACGGTAATTACATAAAAATCAAAGTTGGACAAGGAAGGTAAGGGAACAGTAATTTTTGGGGAAGGTGGAAGTATTAATGGTGGTTTAGGAAAGGAAGAAAATTTAATGACTACGGGAGATTTAGGAAAGTTCAAATCATCCAAAACATCCATTGCTGATTGATATCTATCATGTGCAAAATGTTGGAGTAACTTATCTAGGATTTGCTTTAATTCATCACTAATAGTAATTCCTTTGATTCGTAAACGTTCTGCCCATAACCATTTAGCATTCATGGCATCATAAAGATGATCTTGAAGTTGTCCATAATCATTTTGTAATGGTAAATCTTGAGTTAATAAGCGTACACAAGTGACACCCAAGGCATATAAATCACTTGCTTGACAAGCAAACCCAGCCATTTGTTCAGTTGGGGCATAACCAAGGGTATAAATAGCTGTTGCTTGTCTAGCTATACTGGTTTGAGTAACTTGTTTCGCACCTCCAAAATCAATTAATACGGGTTTTCTATCACTATCTCGACGCACAATGTTTTCTGGTTTGATATCGCGGTGAATTACATTATGTTTGTGAACAAAATCTATAACTGGTAATAAGTCAGCCAAAAGTTGCCGAACTTGGGTTTCATCATAAGCTTGATTTTGCAGTTCTTCGAGAAGAGTTTTCCCAATAATAAATTCCTGTACTAAATACAAACTAGAACCTTGTTCAAAGTAAGCTAAAAGTCGGGGAATTTGGGCATGGTTTTCTCCCAAATCGTAGAGTCTAAAAGCTTCTTCTCTGAAAAATTCCGCTGCTTTGGCACGTTGTCCAGTTCCCTGAACTTGGGGGAAAAATTGCTTAATTACACAGGGTGCATTCAGTCTATCTACATCTTCAGCAGCGTAGGTTCTGCTAAATCCACCTTCACCTAATAACCTCAAAACCCGGTAACGGTTTCGCAGCATTTCCCCAAAATTACTTTCTTGACAACTCAGACAAGATTTAGAGGTTTTCGGGTTGAAGGGGTTGGAACAATTGGGATTTTGACAAATTTGCATGAATGTTGAGAAAATAGCATCTTTTCAAAATTCATCCCCAATATTATTAAGTTGTCTAAACTATGATTTATTTGATTTCAATGATTATTGTGATTAAAATTATAGGTAATCATAAAAAATCATCTTGATCACAAAAAATATAAACTATGATTTATTTGATTTCTATGATGATTATGATGTATATCACAAAAATCACAGTTAAGACGATTTATTTATGAATAACACTTTCAAGTTGAGAAATCTGTGATGTTTGTTGCTGAAAGTTAATACAAAAAAAATTGTCAGCAGGGGACGGAGTTTCCCCGCCCCTACAAATATTTAAATTTCGCAGCTTAACTCACCGGCTTTTTTGGTAAACCGACGGTTTTCTCGATAATCTACCCGACAATCTATCACCGCTGGTACATCTTGTGCCAAAGCTTCTTTAAGTAAGGGAACAAAATCTGCCACAGACTCCACTCGATAACCTTTCAGTCCCATACTTTCGGCAAATTTGACAAAATCAGGATTACCAAAATGGACAAAAGATGAGTTACCAGCCCCAAATTGGTTTTCTTGTTTCCACTCAATTAAACCATAGCCACCGTCATTAAAAATCAGGGTAACAAATGGTGTTCCTACTCGCAAAGCAGTTTCTAATTCTTGACAATTCATCATAAAACCACCGTCACCAGTGGCAGCGACAACTTTCCGATCTGGATAAACTAATTTTGCGGCTAATGCACCAGGAATCGCAATACCCATGGCAGCAAAACCATTGGAAATAATGCAAGTATTGGGACTATGACAATGATAATGTCTAGCAATCCACATTTTATGGGCGCCAACATCAGAAATTACAATATCATCTGGTCCCATAACTTGCCGCAAGTCATAAATTAGTTTCTGCGGTTTAATGGGAAATTCATCATCGTTGGCATATTCTTCGTAATCAGCGCGAATGTTAGAACGTAAGCTAATAGAATAGGGATTGGGTTTATTGTGTCTGTCTGCTAATTTTAATATTTCATTAAGAGAATCAGAAATATCGCCAACTATTTCTACTTGGGGAATATAACTACTATCAATTTCCGAAGAAGTTGCCGCAATATGAATAATGGGAATTGTCCCTTCTGGATTCCATTTTTTGGGAGAAAATTCAATTAAATCATAGCCAATTGCTATGACTAAATCTGTATTATCAAAGCCGCAGGTAATGAAATCTCGTTGTTGTAATCCCACAGACCAAAGTGCTAAGGGATGGGTATAGGGAATGACTCCTTTACCCATAAAAGTATTCACAACGGGAATATTCATTTGGGTGGCAAATTGCGTAACTGCATCACTAGCATGGGCGCGAATTGCTCCATTTCCGACTAAAATGATGGGATTAACGGCTTGGGAAATTGCCCCGGCAGCGGCGCGAATACTGGCAAAGGAAGCATAGGTTTTTTCGCTATTATCCTTATTTAAAGGTTTGCCTTCGACAGGCATGGCGGCAATATTTTCTGGTAAGTCAATGTGAACAGCACCGGGTTTTTCAGTTTGCGATCGCTTGAAGGCTTTTCTCACAACTTCCGGTGTAATACTCGGCCTGACAATCTGTTTATTCCACTTAGTAACTGGGGCAAACATTGCCACCAAATCTAAATATTGATGGGATTCAATGTGCATTCTATCTGTTCCCACCTGCCCCGTAATTGCCACTAATGGCGCACCATCTAAGTTAGCATCTGCCACCCCAGTCATTAAATTAGTTGCCCCAGGACCAAGGGTAGAAAGACAGACTCCGGCTTTTCCTGTTAACCTACCATAAACGTCAGCCATGAAGGCTGCACCCTGTTCATGACGGGTAGTAATAAATTGAATTGAGGATGTTTTTAAAGCTTCCAAAACGTGCAAATTTTCTTCACCAGGAAGTCCAAAAACATATTGAACTCCTTCGTTTTCTAAACACTGTACTAATAATTCTGCGGTATTCATAATTTTGGT
Source organism: Dolichospermum lemmermannii CS-548 (assembly GCF_028330815.1). Taxonomy (NCBI): domain Bacteria; kingdom Bacillati; phylum Cyanobacteriota; class Cyanophyceae; order Nostocales; family Aphanizomenonaceae; genus Dolichospermum; species Dolichospermum lemmermannii. The sequence continues at coordinate 4,117 of NZ_JAQMTJ010000250.1, read as the reverse complement.
GATTGGTAATTGGTGATTGGTAATTGGTAATTGGTAATTGGTAATTGGTAATTGGTGATTGGTGATTGGTAATTGGTAATTGGTAATTGGTGATTGCTTAATTTTCTTCTTTCTTCTTTCTTCTTTCTTCTTACTCCTGAACTCCTGAACTCCTGACTCCTGACTCCTGACTCCTGACTCCTGACCCCTTACTTCACCCAAATAGTTTTCACATTCACAAATTCATGTAAGCCTTGAATACTCAACTCCCTACCGTAGCCAGAACGCTTAATGCCCCCAAAGGGTAGACGGGGATCTGATTTAACCATGCTGTTAATAAATACTGCACCAGCTTCAATTTCTTGAATTAGGCGATTTTGTTCTTCTGTATTTGTTGTCCATGCACTTGCACCCAAACCAAAGGGACTATCATTAGCTAATGTAATTGCTGCTTCGATATCAGGAACTCGGAATAATAATGCCACTGGGCCAAAAAATTCCTCTTGGGCAATTGGTGTATCTACAGGAATATCTATGATAATTGTGGGCGGATAAAAGTTCCCTGACATTTCTGTTAACGGGTGTCCACCGATGAGGACTTTACCACCACTTTTTACCGCATTTTTAACTTGTTCGTCTAATTCTTGGAGAATATCAGGAGTTGCCAATGGTCCCAAATCTGTATCTGCTGCCATTGGATTACCAATTTTCAGGGCTTGAAATTTTTCTAACAGCAATTTTTCAAATTGATCAGCCACAGATTCAGCAATAATAAAACGTTTCGCAGCAATACAAGATTGTCCATTATTTAACATTCTTGCTGTTACTGCGGTGCTAACTGCTGTTTCTAAATCGGCACTTTCTAAAACAATAAATGGGTCACTGCCCCCCAATTCTAAAACAGTTTTTTTGATTTGTTTCCCAGATGCAACGGCGAGGGATATACCTGCTGGTTCACTACCTGTCAAGGTTGCGGCTTTGATGCGATCATCAGCCATCAAATTGGCAACTTGAGAAGCACCAATTAATAATGTTTGAAATACACCTGGGGGAAAACCTGCACGGCGGATAATATCTTCGATCGCCAGGGCGCACTGTGGCACATTGGAAGCGTGTTTGAGTAGCCCCACATTGCCTGCCATGAGTGCTGGTGCAGCAAACCGGAAAACTTGCCAAAATGGAAAATTCCAAGGCATGACGGCGAGAATTACCCCTAAAGGTTGATATTTTACAAAACTATGACTAGCATCGGTTTTGATGGTGACATCAGCTAGAAAACTAGGGGCATTTTCGGCATAATAACGACAAACCAGGGCGCATTTTTCAACTTCTGCGATCGCCGCTTTTAATGGTTTACCCATTTCCAGGGTCATCAATTTCCCTAAATCTGCCTTTTCTTGGTCTAAAATAGTCGCTGCTTGTTCTAACCAGTGCGATCGCTCTATAAAACTCGTCTGACGGTATCTTTCAAAAGCCTTTCCTGCCAAATCTAACTTAGCAACAATTTCTGTATCATTTAGTGGCTCAAAAGTTTTGAGCGTTTCCCCAGTGGTGGGATTAATGGTAGCTATAGCCATTACCTGACCTCCCATTAAAAAATAGTTTGAGGTAGCTTTCCAGTCTTACACACATTCATCAAAGAAGCTAACACGAAAATTGACTTCGAGAGAAAATAATCAACAATAGTTTTGCGGGGATAATTATTTATCTTTCCTCACTACAAACTTTGAATTATTCAAGCCGTTCTACTTAGTTTTGACTTTTACTACCAGATAAATACAAATTAGCGGTTACATTGGCGGTAATTCTAAAGATATATTTCCAAAAAATCCTTTCCGAAAATCAGTGATCATTTGTCTGGCTGCGCGTTCTACATCTCCTTTATAGCGATGCTCTGCTAAAACTTGTAAATATTCTTCTCCTGTATAAATGATGGAATCGAGATCATATCGTGTAAGTAATGGATGTGGTGGTAATGAATTAGAATGCGTTTCTTGAAGTTGATTCAGTATATCTACGAAGGCTGCGGCTATCAGTTGATTATCATAAGCTGCTTCACCGATATCATCACAAATAGCTAATTTGATGGCTGCGGCTTGGCTGTCAAGTCTGGCAGGAATAACACCAGGAGCATCTAGTAATTGTAGCTGATCAGAAATTCTTACCCACCGCAGTTGCCGGGTAACACCTGGACGGGCTGCGCTTTCTACAACTCGCTTACCAATTAAACGGTTAATTAAAGCTGATTTACCGACATTGGGAAAGCCAATCACGACAGCCCGAACAGGACGGGGTAACATTCCCCTATCTGTGCGGCGTTGGTTAAGTTCTATACCCGCTGCTTGGGCGGCTTTGGTAATGGCGGTGATACCTTGACCATGTTGAGCGTTGGTAAAATATGGAACTTCGCCTCTATTTTTAAACCACTCTATCCAGCGCGATCGCACTTGTGGCAGAATCATATCTACCCGGTTCAGTACCAATATCCGTGTTTTCGTCCCTACCCATTCATTCATTTGTGGGTGATTTGTGGTTATGGGAATGCGAGCATCTCTGACTTCTAAAACCACATCAACCCGTTTTAACTGTTCTTTGAGATTTTTTTCAGCTTTGGCAATGTGGCCTGGATACCATTGGATCAGATTTAATTTGTAGTTTTGTGTTATTGACATTTATTGTTTGTTAGTTGTTAGTTGTCAGTAGGGGCGAAGCATTTGGAAGATAAATTATCGGTCATTGCCAAAAATAGTTCTCCAAATGCTTCGCCCGTACAGTTGTCAGTTGTCAGTGGTAATAATATTTGCTTGTTCCCTGTTCCCTGTTCCCTGTTCCCTGTTCTCTATTCCCTCTTGATGAGATTGGTGTAAAATTAATCTGTTGCCGTCGGGGTCGTAGGCATAAATTTCTTGACCGTGGGAAGCTGTAGAAATCGCTCCGGGTGGGGTACAGCCTAAAGATGTCAGGTGAGATATAGCGGTTTCTAGATTATTCACTTCTAAACACAAACTTAGCGGACTTTGGACATAAGTGACAAATTCCGGTTCGTTTGCCGATTTGGGTTTAAAAATCCCTAATTTTAAGCCAGAAATTTGAAATTCAGCATAGATATGGGGAATTAGTTTCTTTGGTTTTTGTTCTAGTAATTGAGTATAGAAACTGACTATATTATCAAAATTAACTGTGGCTATGGTGATAATTATACTATTATATTGCATATTTATTTTTACCATAGATTTGCCCCAGGAGCGGAGTTAATTCATCACCAGCGATCGCACCCAGCATAATTATTAGTTTAAATTAGTTTTTCTAAACATATTTCTTTTTTCTAGTAGTCTGTCAAATTTATTTTGACGGGTTTTTGGTAGTGCGGGCCGAAAAGCCCGCGTGAGCGAGACGCTCACACTACAGTCTATCATTTTTATCTTGACAGACTACTAGTCTTGCACAACTGTGAGCGATCTTTGACTTTTATCTAAAAAACATTATGTTTCTAGCTAAATCAAAAGCTTTGGATCATCCATAATCTCCAATTTTGACTACCATTCGCTTATATCTCAGGGCTGAAGTCACTGAGTTTTACACTTACCGAATATTTCTATAAGTTATTTGTATGGGATTTTGGCAAAAAAGAACATTCTCAATTATTGGGGGTTTATTCTCATTATTATTGAGAATTTTATCAATAATGTAACGAGTTTTGGTAATTTCAGCTAGGGGGGTTGACAGTGTTCCGAGTTTCGGGTATGCTTATGATATGAGTGGAAAAGTGTGCGCCCATATATATAAGGTTTTTATTTATCAAGATAATTATTTCCCAAATAAATCCCTCCAAGCAGGGAAATAGGAAAATAAAATTTGTCCTCATAACCAAAATACCAAGACGTTATCTTGTATCTCAGAATGAAGAATTTATTTAGATGAATTACCACCGGGTTCAATTGGTATGGGGTTAATTGAGTTAATTGTCAGTCAGGAAGTACAAGCACCGGAATTAGTTAAAACTCTCTTGGACAGAACTAAGACAGAAGTTGAGAATGACAGAGAAAAACAAGGTATTATAGAATTGTTGGAGACTGTTTTATTGTCCAAATTTTCACAATTAAGCCGTCAGGAGATAGAAGCAATGTTTTTAGTGAGT
>NZ_JAQMTJ010000249.1:0-16150 GCF_028330815.1 Dolichospermum lemmermannii CS-548 | reverse complement strand
TAGGTTCAACAGGGTTTTATCTTGCTCACGAGTTAAAAATACCCTTAAACGAGCGCCCATATTTTAATCACCTCAGTAGATTGATTTTCCGTATTTACTTATCTTTACATAGTTTGATTTCTTTGCGCCGACTTACTTAAATCTAATTGACTGGCTTTTAAAATATAACCATCAAAATCAATCACAACATCACTTTGTTCAGAACTTATAATTTCAAAATTATCTTCCATCTCTTTCTTCCTTTGCGTCTTTGCGCCTTTGCGTGAGAAAACTCCTATTAGGTGAACACAAACCCCGTATTCACCTAAAATATTATACCTATTCTTCCCCAATTATCGGCAGTAAATGTTCATATAACTGCATCGCTTGTAAACAGCTATTAATTCCCGCAACTGCTGTATTATATTCCTCAATTTTCCCCTCAACTTGACTCAACAAACGTTGATTATTAGCAATTTTCTCCTCAGCTTCTTGTTGTAAAGTCTTCTCTAAATAACCCCGCGCATGAGTATATTGTTGTAATATCTCATCTGCTTGTTTTTCCCCCATTGGTAATAACTGAATTTTGATGGTTTGGTTGATGGTTTGACGGAAAGATTGACGAATAGTATGGGAAACTTTCGGTTCAAAATCTAACTTTAATAATTGTCTAATTGCAGGTTCAGCGTCAACTATACTTTCTGCGTCGTAACCTTGGGATGTTTGTTCTAATACTTGTCGAAATTGATAGATAGAAAATGTGCCTTCGTTATAAAATCTGGGACTTTCTCTGACAAAGCGATCGCATTCAACACTAGCAGTATTTACCAAAGCTTGAGAAACTTGTTTTTCTAGGACTTTTACCTGTGCTTCTATTCCTCCATCATTCCCTAATAAGCGATACAATTGACGGTAATATTCTGATTTCCTAATCTTTGTCATTAATTGTTGGAACAGATTAGCAATTACTTGTTCGCAAGACTCAATTAAAATATCTTCCAACTGATTAGATAAGTAATAAAAAGCCTCTACTAAAATAGCTAATAAAGGTGCAGTTGCATTGCGGGGATGACTCAAAGTAGCGCGACGGTAAGCTTCTGCAACGGAAAAGGTATCTAATAATTCATCAAGACGACGAATCATCCGTGATTGTAATTGTCGAAAATCTGTTTCAAATTCTTCACAATTATTATTTATTAATCTGTTAACTTCATCATGAATGTGCTGATTAAAATCTCTCCCAACTTGCTGGAGTTGCTGATTTAATTTTTGCAACTCATATTCTTTCATACTCTCAATTTCTCGCGGTTGACTATCTAAATCAATTTGCACACTTTGATAGTGTTTTTTGAGTTTGATACAAATGTCTTCTAAATCATCTGCGAGATTCTTGAATAATTGGGGACGTTTCTCTTCTGTAAGATAACGAGTAATTGATGTGCGAAATTCTTCAATTCCACTATCTTGAATGAGTTGGTTAATTAACGGTGTTCCCTGTTCGCTTAAAATTCTCACATAGTTTTGATTGGGAGTTTCAAAGTTAGTAACAGCAATACGGAATTGACTATGAGATAATTTTTCCGAAGTACAATAACGATTAAACTCATAAACAAATTGTGGTGTTTCTTCCCTTCCATCTAAACCTTTAACACTTTCTGCAAAAATCGAATCTAATCCAAATCTATCTTCTATGCTTGTTTGCTTAATTTGACTTCCGTAAAATCCTAGTAACCCACTAGTTTTATAAACTCTGCTAGTATCTGAAAATTGATTATTAATTAAATCTTCTAATCGTTTTCTAAGTTGGTTGTTGAACCAAGTTTCATCAATGCGGTTAAAGATATAAAAAACCCTGTCTCTTATCCCCGCATTTTCCCGCATTATTTCTAATAATTCGGTTTCTTCTTTTGTCATATCTCCTGCTGACGCAGTTTTGAGAACACAAACTACTGCTGACGTATCTGGATGTTGAATTTTTGCATAAGCTAATTGTGCATCTTTTTTTACTGGTGCATCAATTCCTGGTGTGTCTATAATGACGTTACCATCTTCTAAAAGAGGATGATAACAATAGTATTCGATTCGTTTCAAAACCGCGCTATTACTACCTCTGCGTGCATATCCTGCGGCTTCTTTGAGGTTCGTAAAATTAAACTGTTCCATTGAATAGGTTGCATTATTAACGCTGTTAATTCTTTCTTTGTTTGCAACATATCCTTCTAACAATAAAATTAATGCTTTTGCTTGTTTTGCACGTTCTGATTTATTTTCTCCTCCCTCTTGTTGAATAATTGCTGTACAACCTTGATGCAATAAATCAACTACATCCTGTTTATTGATATTTTCTACAGTATTAAATCCCAAATGCTGACATAAAAATACCGCTTGTTCTTGAATTTCTGCTGCACTCAAAAAGGTTAAAACAACTCTTTCTGAATCTGCTGGTGCATATTCAATTTTACATTCTGTGCCTGTTGCGTGTCCTTCTGCACTATATAATAATTCTCTCTCCAAAAGTGCATTAATCAACATTGATTTACCCGCACTAAAAGCACCCGCAAACACAATTTCAAACTTGGGAGAAACTGCTTTATCCAAAGAAATTTGTACAGATGTAATATCTTGCGATCGCAAAGCCGCTTCTTGGTGTATAAGTTGGAGAATAGACTCAACTTGTGCTTGCAATTGCTGACACTGAGGATTTAAACTTGACATATAAAGTAGTAAACAAGGTGCATAAATATTGTAATACTACTTATCGTAGTTTAGCTACATCATCCCCAATGCACTACGAGTCACACCTAATTGCTTTTGTAGCTTCAATTTTTGCCAAAGTTAAGAACTTATTTTAAAATGTAGGTTTACCCAGGTTTAGTTATCTGGAGTGGTACGACAAAAATTGGCACCCTAATTACTTAAATTGTCAAGCAATAAAGAGTTTAAAACTAATAACTTAGCATCATCAATAGGTAACTCTAAATAGTGATAATTCTTGTAATTTATATCATTCCCTAAATCAAGAAAGTCTAAACGTTTATAAAAATTTTCTGCTGTTTTCACAGAATGTAAACCTATCTTACCTTCAAATCCTAAGTGAATACTAAATATAGCTGCGAATGTTATTAAAGTTGTACCTATTCCTTTATATTTCGGTGAATTGTTAATATCTGCGCGATTCCAAGGTGCTACAGTTAATATAGCCACGTAAACTAAATTTTCACCCCGTTCTAACATTGACGGACGACCAGGAAGTAACCCAATTATACCTTGGGCAACTAAATTACATTCCAATACATAGAATTTTAAGGATGGTTTCTCATGTAAATATTTGCTAAATTCTAAATCTTTGTCCCAGCATTTATTCTTGTTAAGTTCAGGTTTCCAAGATAATTCTATCTCTTCAAGATGCTTCTGAGATAAAGGCAAAATTTTTGCATCAACATATTTATTTTCAGAACATTGGAAAATTTTTAAGTTTTCTTTCATCACTTCAATACCATTTATCTCAGTAAAGCTTTAACTTATGTTTGAATTTAATGGTACTAGTACGCTATTACTGATATGGAAATTAGTTAACAGTGACTGTAAATATCGTAATAATATTTATCATTATTAATCTAATTCATCCCCAACGCACCACGAGTCACACCTAATTGGTTTTGTAGTTTCAATTCTCTCCAAAGTTGCGAACCGATGATTTCTCCTTGAAGTAATTTTTGATAGCTTTGTATTGTTTTTTGCACTTGTTCCGGTGTCTCATTGACAAATTCAACCCGTAAATACTGTAAACCCAATCCTATTAACCGTTGCACGTATTCTGCTCCGGTTTGTGCAGTAGCGTTATATACTGTATTTCTACATCCTGCGTCTGCTTTAAGAATGTGTTCACTACCTACCCTGTCTCTAATTGTAACAGTTTGTGTGTCGCAAGGTCTACCACAATTGGTGTAGTCTGTTCCTTCAGATAGAAAAGCGCAAAATACACAATGTTCCATGTGAAACATGGGTATATGTTGATGTATTGTCACTTCAAAATTTTGCGCTGGATAATTGGTAATTAGATCTTCGAGTTGATTAATATTTAAATCGTAAGATGCTGTTAATCGTTCTAAATTAAAGCGTTGTTGAAAATAATCTGCGGTTAAAGGGTTAGCAATATTTAAGGAAAAATCACCAACACATCTTTCTGTGGCAAAATATTCTAATTGATCATAATTTCTCATTAAATAACCATCAGCTTGGGAAGCAAGAACTTGGTTTAAAATCCAGGTTTCTCCAGGTTTAGTTATCCGGGGTGGTGCGACAAAAATACTAATTTCTTCCTGTTTTGATTCTCGGACTATTTTTACTGCTTCTTTATACTTACGAGGATCTTCAAATTCACAATATATAGTTTTGATATCTGCTGTTAATACTGCTTTTAATTGTTCGATGTTTCTCACCAAAACAATCAGGGAAGGAAAACCAGGAATTGGTGTAGATTTAGAACTAATCAGATCTTGCCATTTTCCCTGATGATTTAATTCCCAAAGTTTGGGTCTACTTCTTAATTCCTCTAATTTGCTGACTATTTCCCGACGCATTCGGTTTAACTCACTCACGGGTAACATAATATTACCGTTGAGATTATTTATAAAAGTGTCTAAATGAAAAGGTGTATTTCCTAAACGTCCAAATTGTTCTTTTAATCTTTCTGTAGAGAGGGGTTTTGTATGGGCTTCTGCTATTAATATTTCTGATTCTACTTGAACTATATTCCAAGATTGATCACGGGATATAGCTATTAATTTTTCACCAATTTCTCCATGGACTTCTATATTAATTGGTCTGGTAAATTGGGGATGTTCTCCAGTATAACTTTGACGAATTTGTTTATCTAATTCTGGATCATTTGTTTTCCAAACTTTATCACCTATGTGAATACTATGGAAATTTAAATCATTTCTACCAAAGGTTAATATTACATCTCGACCATTGGGAATAACTGCATATATTCTTCCTCCTTCTTCCTTTCTTTCAGGATGTCCACAATCAAAAACAATTCCATCTCCCGGTTTAACAGGTGCTTCTAATTTCACTGTGATTTCTGCATTTCTAATTCGGGTAACTTCTCCCAAATAAACACCCCGTTTTTTACCAAATCTCCCATGCACTAATTCTTGATTATTAATTCCCTCAAACCAACCTGTATATAGTCCGCGAGAAAATGCCATTTCTAACTTATATTGGTCTTTCTTTGAACTAGAAAACGTCTCTACATTTGTTTCTAATAGTTGATTTAATGCTTGACGATAAACGCGAGTCACGTTAGCAACATATTCTGGTGCTTTCAAACGTCCTTCAATTTTCAAAGAAGTAACTCCAGATTTTACTAATTCTGGTAAAACTTCTAAACCAGCTAAATCTTGAGGACTTAATAAATATTTGCGATCGCCTAAATTAATAACTTCTCCATCTGCAATTAAATCATAAGGCATTCTGCAAGCTTGAGCGCATTCTCCCCGATTTGCGGAACGTCCTCCTAGTGCTTCGCTGGTTAAACATTGTCCAGAATATGCGACGCACAAAGCACCGTGAACGAAAACTTCTAAAGGTAAGGAAGTGTTTTTTTGAGATATTTGTTGTTGAATTTTATTAATTTCCGAAATCGAACATTCCCGCGCTAAAACTACCAATTGACATCCCAAAGATTTGGCAAATTCTACCCCCACCGCACTGGTAATAGTCATCTGCGTTGAAGCGTGAATCGGAAAGTCGGGGGAAAGATGACGAATCAGCCGACAAATACCCACGTCCTGCACGATAACAGCATCAACACCCGCAGAAATGATGGTTTTGAGGTATTGCTGTGCTTCTGTTAGTTCTTGGGGAAAAATCAGGGTATTCAGAGTGATATAACCTTTCACACCCCGCAGGTGCAGAAATTCCATCAATTCGGGTAAGTCTGCTGCTGTGAAATTCTCAGCCCGCATTCTCGCGTTAAACTTTTCTAAACCAAAGTAAATCGCATCTGCACCATTTTCTACTGCTGCTTGAGCGCATTCCCAGTTACCCGCAGGTGCTAGGAGTTCGGGGATTTTGAGGATAGGGGTGGAGATGCTTGTCATTTTGGTTAAGTCGAGGTTATGTCAGTTTATAGATTGTATCTAAATTGGGGGGTGGTTGTGGGGAGTATGGATAATTAGACCCCTTGCAGAATTACTTTTATGTTATAGTAGGGGTTTGGCTTTTTAAAACTGCTAAATTTAAGAGCGACCACAGCACCTCGTTTAGTGGTGAAAATTTTATTGAGTCGAGTAATTTCTAAGTGCATTCAGGTTCTTCTCTTATCATTAAAATAATTTTAGTGGTGACAGAATAAACTCTCTTCTTGAGTTTTTAAGCTAACGAGTAATTGACCATTTACAAGTCCACTGCAAAAGCAAACGAAAACTTAAATCGAGAGCAAAGCCAATAATTCCCAGAACAATTAAACAGGCAAAAATTTCATCGGTTCTCAGAAATTTTTGAGCCAATAAAATGCGTTTGCCTAATCCATTATCGGCCGCCACCAATTCCGCCACCACTACTAAATTCCAGGCGGCCGCCATATTAACGCGAAAAGTATCAATAATATTAGGAATAATATAGGGAGTAATGACTTTAAATAAAACCTGTTTTCGAGTTCCTCCAAGAGTATAAGTTAATTCGATCAATTCACGGGGAATAAACTTGACTGCATCCATAATCATTAAGGTATTAAAGAAAATTGTCCCAATAAAAATGAGCATTATCTTTGACGTTTCTCCAATACCCAAATAAATAATCAACAGGGGAATAAAAGCAGGAGCGGGCATATAACGTACAACGCCAATGATCGGTTCCATTAAACTGCGAATACTCGGAAAAGTTCCCATTAAAATGCCCAGGGGAATAGCAAACAATCCTCCCAAAAAAAAGCCCCCAACTACTCGTAAAAAACTGGTAATAGTATCTTGAATTAAAAAGCCCTGTTGTGCCAATTTTCCTAAAGCCTGAATAACGGCTAAAGGAGAAGGCAAAAATACGGATTCAATCCCCGCAAAACTAGAGATTAGTAACCATAAAATCAGCGGTACGATAATAGATGAACCCATTAAAGTCCACTTTAGAGATTCAGGAATATCATCGGTAATCCGCCAAAAAGTGCTTTGAGGAAGCTTTTTAGGTGTTGTGGTCATAGGATTTTGGCTCTTGAGTACATAATATGCAAAATCTGAACAAAGAAATCTCATAAAGCTTGCTATGTAGAAGAAATAAGCCATATTTTTGCATATGGCAAAATTTTTTCTCTTTGCCCTGTTCCCAGTTAAAAGTTCCCTATTACCAACTGGTAACTTAGCATAACAAGTACCTAAGAGCCAGGATTTTCAAAAGAAAAGAATAATTTCGATAGCCAATATCACCCAGTTATCAAAAAATTCTTGAAGTCCCTAATCCCTCTTGTAGATAGAGAATTGGAACCTTTAATTTCTCGAATGATCGAGGGGATAATTAGGCTCTTTTGTCTTTATTTGCCAACGCCTTGACAAATTGGGAATCTAAAATAGTTGTTAGATCGGGGACTTTTTTAATAAAGCCAACTTCCATCATAAAATCAGCCATTTTTTGAGCGGCAAAGGGCATATTTTTCATGGTTTTACCTGGACTAAAAGCTTCTAAGTTTTCTTCTAAGGTGAAAAATTTCGTTCCCTCTTTATATAAGGCCAATTCTTCTTGGCTAATGCCCGCGCGCTTGGCCATAATCTCATCGGCTTTTTGGGGATTTTTAGCCATAAACTCTCGAACCTCAAACCAGGTTTTTTTAGGGCTAAACTGAGGAGAAAGTCACCCACAACTCCTTCTTCGACAGCAACTTTTTTGCCTTTTAAATCTTGAATCGTTTTCATCTCTTCTGTGACAATAATTTTGTCATTTCCCGATGAGTTATCATTGACTAAAACAGCAACTTCACCATTCACTGCATCTCCTGCAAAAGCGATTGTATCGTTGAGAGTTTGACTATTTCCATCTAATTGTCCGGCGGCTAAAGCCTGCAAGGATTCAAGATAACCATCAAACCATTTCATTTGAACATTAGCCCCATTTTTAGCAAATAATCCTTCTGCTTCGGCGATCGCCCATGGCCACCAACCTGCCCAGTTACTATAACCAATGACAATGGGGGGAGTATTACTCAGAGAACTACTTGCATTGGGGGTTTGCTGAGGAGCTTGATTACAACTAACAGTCAGGAGTAAGCTACTAAAAAAAACGAGAGGTAAGGAGAAAAAATTGCGCCGTTTCATAGGGAATAACCTTCAGAGGTAAAACAGAAATAAATCTAAAAACTATTACTGATTAACAATTCAAAAACCTCGGGATATTCACTTGGCTTTTTAGCCAATTTAACCATTCTTCTAAACCTTCTCCTGTTTGAGCAGAAAGAGCAATAATGGTTACATCAGGATTCATAGAACGAACATTTGCTTCTAAACGTTTTAAATCAATCTCTAAATAAGGAGCCAGATCTAATTTAGTAATAATGAGACAATCCGCTTCTTGAAACATAATTGGATATTTGAGTGGTTTATCTTCTCCTTCAGTAATACTTAATAGAGCAACTTTTGCGTGTTCCCCTACTTCAAATTCGGCGGGACAAACTAAATTTCCCACATTTTCCACAAACAATAAATCAAACTCTTTGGGGTTGTAATCTTCTTTTAAACGATGAATTCCCCCGGCTACCATTTTGGAATCTAAGTGGCAGGAGCGACCCGTATTAATGGCAATCACGGGAACTCCATATTGTCTCAGGCGATCAGCATCTAGTTCTGTAGTCATATCGCCTTCAATAACAGCCATTTTTAAGTGATTTTTTAAGGCTGCGAGGGTTTTTTCCAATAACACGGTTTTACCCGCGCCAGGACTACTCATCAGGTTTAAACAGGTAATGCCCCATTCGTCAAAATGCTCGCGGTTGTGATCGGCTCCTGTTTGATTGGCATGAAGTAGATTAATTTCTAGGACTGCGTCAAAAGTTTGGTGCATTTTAATTAATAATTAAGCTGGTAGAGGCGATCGCCCAACTCCGTTTAAGAAACTAAAGAATATTCAATGTGGTCAATTTTTAACTCTCGACCTGAACGAATATCCTCCATCGGTGATCGACAAGTTGGGCAGGAATATTGCTGGCCAATTTGGGGTTGATAATCTTTTTGACAGCAATGACAATAAGCAATTAGGGGAATATTTTTAATGGCTAATTCCACGCCTGCAAGAAAAGTATTGGCAGTTTGAACTTCAAAGGCAAATTGTAAACTGACCGGTTCGACACAGGTAAATTCACCAACCATGAGATGAATTTTTTCAATTTTGAGCTTTTCAGGTTGGCTATCATACCAATCTCGAACTGTCATAATTAACGCCTTGGTCATATCAGTTTCGTGCATAGGAAATCACTGCCAGGGTTCGTCAACGGCTAGATTGGCTTCAGGATGAATGTAATAGGGCTTTTCTTTACGGGGTAATTGACCTGAAATAACCAGATGGGCCATCGCATCACAAATAACACGGGTAGCCATCAAAGAAGTCATATCACTAATATCGTAGGGAGGGGAAACTTCCACCACTTCCATGCCACAAATGGGAGCTTTTTGGATAATTTTGCCTAATAAAGCTAAGGCTTCACGGGGCAATAAACCGCCAGGTTCCGGCCAACCCGTGCCGGGGACAAAACCGGCATCAATGCAATCAATATCAAAACTGATCCAAACGCAATCCGTACCATCTAAAGCTCGTTCTAAGGCAAATTCGGCGGCGGCATCAATGCCTTGTTCCACAATGTCGGTGACGGTCAAAATATTAGTGGCGCGATCGCGGCATACTTTAACGCCTTGACGGGGAACTTGCCAACCGCCAATCCCTAATTGGACGAGATTCTTGGCAGGAGCGTTTTTCATATTGGTGGCATGAAACCAGGGGCAAGTGTGCATCCGTTCATCTAAATCCGTTTCCTGGGTATCCACATGGCGATCGAAATGAATAATACCGACTTTTTTATCCCCTAAATGCCGACAAATACCGCGCACTGTCGGAAAACCAATGGAATGATCACCCCCTAAAATAATCGGCAATGCGCCCGAACTAAAGACATGGGCAACCCCCTTGGAGATTTGATCAAAGGACTTTTCATTATTAGCAGGAATGGTGAAAATATCCCCCAGATCACAGAGAGTAATTTGTTCCCGCAAATCTACCCCTAATTCAAAATTGTAGGGCGTATAAAGGGCCGAAATCCGCCGAATTCCCTGGGGTCCGAAACGGGTTCCGGGTCGGTAAGTCGTCCCCGAATCATGGGGAACACCCAAGATTGCCACATCATAATTGCCCACATTCCGCACATCTTCCAAATAGGGGGCTTTCATAAAGGTATTAATTCCCGCATAGTGGGGTAACTCACCCCTGGAAAAGGTGGGAATACTGCGATCGCGGATACTATCGGCCGCCTCTAAACCGTAGGTTAACCCCTGAGAAACTTCCTGTTGCCAGCCCGTTAGGGGCAAATGGCGTTCTTTTTCTAAGGACTGTTCAGCTTCGGTTACATGAGGGGGTTGAAAAGTAGATTGCTCGGACATCTCGGACATCATTTTACCTCAAAATACAATATTATAGTTCATCTTTTCACCACTTCAGATTCTGATTAATTTAATTCAATTTTATCTTTTTTTGGTAATATTTTTTATAAGACCTCGCGGTAAGTGGAAAGCATCAGGAAAGCGTGTTAAGCATGGATTGTATGAATCGGGCGATGGTTCAATTGTAAATGCAGATTTGAACGGAGCAGCTAATATTTTCAGAAAAGTATCGGTAAGGTTGAGTCTATCACTTAATCAACTCAGTAGACGATCTTTGGCAATCGTAGCGAGAATTAAATTAAATTAATTCTGTCCGCAGAATCTCTATATATCTTTAGATAGAAATAATGCAGAAAATTGCAGTTGGTAGTCACAGTTACAGTTACTCGGGATCATCGGGTGTTAGCTTTACTGATGTAATGTAAAATTGTGGCGCAAATAAGCTCCTCAGCAGTTATGGCTCAGATATTAGATCCTCTACCACCAGAGCATTCGGGGAAGATTCTCTGTTGCTACGTCAATGCTACGAGTAAAATCCAGGTGACTCGTATCTCCAATATTCCCAATTGGTATTTTGAAAGGGTTGTATTTCCCGGACAAAGGCTGGTGTTTGAAGTTCTTCCAGAAGCACAAATGGAAGTTCATACTGGGATGATGGCCAGTGCTATTATATCAGATACGATTCCGTGCAATACCCTGATTATCCATGAACCTAGCAATGATGAGACAGAAGAGAACTCATCTCCAAGCATAAATTCTGGTAATGGTAATCCGATCAGGTCAGAAAATAATAAAAAAATTCTAGATACGACAAAATCTTTACAAGCCGTTGAATTGGCATCTATTGATTAAAAACACAATACTGCTAAACATTAGGGTTGCAGCAATTCAGCAACCTTTTTTATTTGGGGTGGACTAATTAGGGCTTGCTAACGGATCTTGTTTTTATTAGTTTGTAAAATTAAGCTATTTTTGGTACATAGAATAAGTAACCCTATAAATAATTGTCCTTTATCCCATCCGTGACATCAAACAAGCGTGAGTGCTAAACGTCTGCCAGAAACTACTGCTTATGTGAAAATTACCCGCCAATCTTGGCCACAAGGCTTTCTTGAAGGTGAAGTTAGCGCCGGTAATTTTCAATGGCATTTCCAGTGGCATTTCCGCCGGGGAGAACTTTCTGTAAAGCCTTCCCAAGGTCGTGCTTTAATCAAAGAACCTCTAGGGCGGTTTTTAGAACAACAGGACTATCAGTTAGAACCTGGGGGGGATTATGCTTTCACAATTCGGGCTGAATTGTAAATTAGTTGTCAGTTAGTCGGTTGAGATATCGTTCAATCAGGAGAATGGCTACAATGTCATCTATTGGCCTGGGCGGTTGACGCAAACCCTTGGGTAATAGTTTGATGATGCCTTGAGGTGCATACATCTGCCAATAGCGATCGCGTGCCTGTAAAGTGGAATAACGTTCATCAACCAAAATGATATTGGTGGGTTTACTTAATTCTTGATTAAGTTGCTGTTTCCACTTTTTAGCTGTTGTTTGATCTCCCATGACAATTAAGGACACTGGGAATCTTTGCAGTTGTGTTTCAATATTAGCGATCGCCTCATTTGCCAATACAACTTGATGAGAGAATATTTGTCTATCCAATCCCATCACGGCAATCCCACATTTATCACGACCAGGATCAAATCCTAAAATTACAGGTTGTGTATTAGTCATTGGTCAGTTGTCATTGGTCATTGGTCATTGGTCATTGGTCATTGGTCATTGGTCAGTTGTTATGGGTAAATTAATTCTTTTTCCCTATTACCTATTACCTATTACCTATTACCTATTACCTCACGTGCTAAAAAGAATTTGTCCATTCAGGAGGGCTACTAATTTGACTCTCAACGGACCCACAGTATAAGTATTTTCTGCGGCTACGGCTTTAATTTCTACTTCCTGTTCCGTCTGCTGTAGTTGGGTAACAAAGCGCAGAAAAGTGCCTTCTATTTGGACACTTTCGACAATTCCCGCGTTCCGGGCGCGAAATTGAGAAGCGGAAATTAGTAAATCTAGGCGTTGACGCATTTGTTCAGATGTCATATTTTTTAAATCCGCTGTAGTAGTAGCCAGCACTTCACCTGATGAAAATACGAGTTGATTTCTCGCTGCGTCTGCAAAGAATTCTATTTGCTTTTCACCTCTGACATAATTACCTGCGGAGAAAATTCGCACTACATATTCTCGACCATCTTTAATTTGTGCAATTAACTGCTCAACTTTATCTTTGGTAACACGGAGTATTTCTTTATTTACTGGTGTACCACCAGGTTCAGTTAACTGAATATTGGCATTGCGGTTAGCTTCCTGGAGAATTTGCATAATTGCCTGATGTGCCGCATCAGGCTTGTCCACAGTAATTAACCCTGCGGCTATCACTTGACCTTTCACTAAAGCTAGTTTACCTAAGCGGAGGTCACGGTAGGACTGATAATATTTTTCTAGTCTGGCTACTTCCTGCTCTAAAAATTGTTGTTGTTTCTCTAATTCTTTCAAGCGAGATTCTCTAGTAATAATAACTTCTTCCCGCTGTTTAATTTCGAGATTACGATTTTGAATAAGTTTATCTAATTTAGTAATTTTGCGATCGCGTTTTTCAATCACCGTCTTTGCTTCATCAATAGCTTCTTTAGCTTGGGCGTATAATCTTTTTCGTTCCGTTTTTAACTCTTCCACCGCCGTTTGTAATGTTTGTCGCTGATTGTAAAGAGTTTGTAATTCATTTCTAGCTTGTTGATACTGAATCACAATTCCCCCAAGACGACTTTGAGTTTGATTAAGTCGGGCTTGAGTTTTAGCTTGCTGGTTCAGAGTGCGATTGAGTTGGGCTTGTGTAGCCTTTTGTTTAGTATTTGCTGCCTGTAATGATTTATTAATTTTCTGTAATTCTTGTTGTGCCTGACTTTGTTCTTGTCTGGCTTTATTTAACTCACTCTCTACCTGGTTTTTTTGCGCCTCTGCGGTTTTTAGTTGTTCCCGCTTGTTCCCCAAATCTCTTTGAATATCCTCTAACTCAAATACGCCCTTTCGCAATCCGCCATCAGCCGCAAATAGGATTGCCAAAGTTGATGCAGAAATTAGACCACCTGTAAAAATAGTGACAATTACAGCAGTTTTTTTCGGACGTAAATTAAAAAGTGAGAGACGGGCTTTGCCAACTCGTGTGCCGATGCGATCGCCCACGGTGGCAATTACGCCTCCCAAAATGAGAATTGCTGCAATCAGAATGTACCCGGTGGTCATTTTTAGCTACCGTAATGCTGACTGATCCAGCCTACTACGTTTAACCATTGTCTGTGGGTAAATGGAGTTAGGCAAAAGTAGAAATTATCCAATTTTGAGATCTTCCTCCAAATTAACGGTTGAATCTCTACGGTAGTTGTTCTGCTTGGAGAGATCCCAAGACCGCACTACCTCAAAAATAGAACCCGTGCCAACTCCATTCCCCCATAATTTCTAAGTAAATTGCTTACTTAAAGCAACAGGTTTATGCACAGTAATCTTCTTTTTATGGATTGTAATCATTTTCTTCTCGCGTAAATCTCCCAGCAGTCTAGTGACTGTCACGCGAGTAGAGCCAATTGCTTCAGCGATCGCCTGATGGGATAACTTCAGATCAATGGTAATGCCATCAGCGCAAGGAACGCCAAAATCTCGACAAAGAATTAACAAGAAACTAATTAACCTTGAACCCATATCCCGGTGAGCAAGAGTTTCAATCATCATCTCCGTCTGAAGAATCCGCGAAGAAAGACCTCGCAGCATTAACATGGATAATTCTGGATTTTCCTTCAGTGCCTGTTCGACTTGTTCAATTGGGGCTGAAAGTAATTCTACAGTGGTAAATGCCACTGCATGATAAAATCGATCAGACTTATTCCCTGTCAGCAACGACAGCACGCCAAAAACGCTATTCTCCCGGAGCAGAGCTACCGTTATTTCTTCTCCTGCCTCATAGACTCTCGACAGTTTTACAGCACCCTTGAGAAGAAAATAAACTCGTTCGGCAGGATCTCCCGGAAAGAAGATCGTCTTATTCCGTTCAAATGTTTCCACGACTGGAGGAAAAGCCCCCGTTGCCATTTGACGAAAAACATTTGCTAGGGCTTTATCTTGTGTCACTATCATTTTCTCCCTTCCCCTACCCAATGCCAGAAAAACAAAAACTAATTACCTAAGAATACACCTGAAAAATCAATAGATCATCATTAAATTTTCTGTTTTTTCCTATACTCAAACGCGGAATTCCTAGTCTTTCGTTTATAATGATACATAATTGTTGTTCCGTTTAGCTGGTAATTATTGATAAGTAGTTTCACTAATTATAGTCTCAAGGTTTTGCCTCTAAAAATTGCCAATTTCTTGAGAATTTTTGTAAACATGGTCATGGTTTTTTGGGGGCTTACTGCTTATGCTTGGAGTATTTTGGAAAATCTCTAGCCCAACACAGTCAAACTAGACTCAGATTCTAGTATGCTCCTAATGATGAATTACATTAGCAATGTTTATGCTGAATCTATCTGGAAAAAATGCCCTAGTTACAGGTATTGCCAACAACCGTTCTATCGCTTGGGGAATTGCCCAACAACTGCACAAAGCCGGGGCTAATTTGGGCATTACCTACTTGCCAGATGACAAGGGTAAAATGGAAAAAAAAGTTTCTGAATTGGTAGAACCGCTCAGTCCTAGCCTATTTTTGCCCTGCAATGTTGAAAATGACGAGCAAATTCAATCTACTTTTGAAACCATCCGGCAAGAATGGGGGAAAATAGATATTTTAGTGCATTGTTTGGCCTTTGCAAAAAAAGAAGATTTGACTGGAGGTTTTAGTCAAACTTCTCGTTCTGGTTTCAATACAGCTTTGGAAGTTAGCACTTATTCACTGGTACAGTTAAGCGGTGCAGCTAAACCTTTAATGACTCAAGGCGGAAGTATTATTACTCTTACATATTTAGGAGCAGTTAGAGCAATTCCTAACTATAATGTCATGGGTGTGGCTAAAGCTGGTTTAGAAGCCAGTGTTCGTTACTTGGCAGCAGAACTTGGTCCTGAAAATATTCGCGTCAATGGCATTTCTGCAGGTCCCATTCGCACCTTAGCATCTTCAGCCGTGGGTGGTATTCTAGATATGATTCATCATGTTGAAAAAGTCGCCCCTCTCCGTCGCACCGTTACTCAATTAGAAGTAGGGAATACTGCGGCTTTCTTGTGCAGTGATTTAGCCAGCGGTATTACTGGACAAATCCTGTATGTAGATGCAGGTTATGAAATTATGGGAATGTAGGGGATGTGGGGGATGTAGGGGATGTAGGGAGAAAGAATTTTTCCAATGACAACTGACAACTGTACGGGCGAAGCATTTGGAGAACTATTTTTGGCAACGACCGATAATTTATCTTCCAAATGCTTCGCCCCTACTGACAACTGACAACTGTACGGGCGAAGCATTTGGAGAACTATTTTTGGCAATGACCGATAATTTATC
>NZ_JAQMTJ010000248.1:0-2822 GCF_028330815.1 Dolichospermum lemmermannii CS-548 | reverse complement strand
CCCTACTCCCTGTCCCCTGTCCCCTGTTCTCGATAATCTCGGAGTTGTTGGAGGAGTTGTTCTTGGGATGAATTGGGTGGTTCGGAGATAGGTTGGGTGGTTATTTCTACTTTCTCCAGGGTTTTGGGTGGGGGAGTAATTACTAAGTTTCGACTTTGCTCAACTACCGATACTTGTTTTTCGGGAACGGGTGCGGTAATTACTACCTTTGGGCGATTAGCATCAGCTTTGAGAGAATCTAGAGTTACAGCTACCTTGGTTTTTTCCTGGATGTCTTTGCTAGAAGAAACTAATTTACTCAGACCATTTACCAATCGCAGCATATTTTGACGGAACTTAGGATCGCCTGTTAATTCATCTAAATCAGCGGTAATTTTTTGGGTATTTTCAAATGTTGCTCTAGCTGCATCTAAAGTTTGTTGCAGTAAAACAATGTTTTTTGGATCATTTAAAGTTTTAGAAGCATCTTTTAAATTCGCAGAAGCTTCGGCTGCATTTGCAGATAGGGTTTCTAGGTTATTTAATAATTTTCCTTGGGTTAAGCGGTTAATTGCCGGTGATAAACTGGTAATTGTTTGCCTAAGTTGGTTACTGGTTTCCGTCATACTATTCAAAGTACCAACTAAAGAAGAACGATTAGTAGTGATGAGATTATCTAAATTTGTTAGTAAGCGACTTGCTTGTTTGGCTGTTGTACTAAAGTCTTTAGATGTTTCGCCTAATTGATTCGCTGTTTTGGTTGTGGTTGCAGTTAATTGGACTGTCGAACGTTGTAATGTAGCTGCTGTATCTGAAAATACACCTATTTGTCCTTTGAAGGTTTTGCTCAACCCTTGCAAATCCTTCGTCAAATCAGCGATATTAGCAGCAGCATTAGCCGAGGTTTCTAACGTACGATTCACATTTTTATAGAACTTTTCACTACTGTACTGAGCCGCAAAAATAGTTGATTGTCGCATCAGTTCATCAACACTGATGCCAATTTCACCTTTTAAGCGAGAACCATTACAAATAATTAGGCTGGAATTACAGTCTTTATCTAGGGGTTTAGCGGTTACCTTCCCAGGTAAATCTCCTTTTGGTGTAATGTCAATAATATTTTCGCTAATTAATCCACTTTGATTGGCTTCAATGATCGAATTACTGGGAATTATTAAATCAGGGGAGTTAATTTGAATTTCGACATCAATCGCATTTGAGCCGGGTTTAACATTGGTGATAGTCCCCACTTTCACACCCCGAAAACGCACTGCTGAACCCTTTTGCATTCCCCCCGCGTTAGCAAATTCGATGGTTGCTTGATAAGAAGTTTGGCCGGGGGAGATTCTATTCAACCACAGTAAAATTACTCCAAATGCGCCTAACCCTAGCAGGAGCAACAATCCTACAGAACCTTCTCTCCATGTACGTGCAGATGTGAAGCTGCTAATTAGACCTCGCATTTATTCCTCCACTGATAGCGTTAAACTCAGCAATTTTATTTGATTTGGTACTTAACCAGCTACTTGAATGGGTCCATGTACACTTCCACTCATAAATTGTCTAATTAAGGGATTTTCTGTGTGATCTAAGGCAACTACTGTACCTTGCCATTGCACTTTTCCTTGATAAAGAAATACTATTTGATCAGATGTCCGCCGAATTGTACTATCTTGGTGAGTCACAATGGAGTAGGTACTACAGACTCCTTGTGTATGTTGTAAGTCACGGATTAAGTCCTCAATTACCGTTGAGGCAATGGGATCTAATCCGGCTGTAGGTTCATCGTATAATAAAACCTCTGGACTATCTGTAGGACGTTGAGGATTGGACATAATAGCACGGGCAAAACTGACTCTTTTTCGCATTCCTCCAGAAAGTTCTGAGGGATAAAGATGACCAATTGGGGATAAACCGACCATTTCTAATTTTTCATTGACTAATTCCCGAATGTGCGATCGCTTTAATCGAGAATGTTGATAAAGTAGAAATCCAATGTTTTCTTCGACTGTCAAGGAATCAAATAGAGCGGCTTGCTGAAACACCATCCCAATCCCCACAGGATCATCAGCATCTTCTATTAAACCCTCTCTGCGTACTCCTTGAATATAAATTTCTCCCTCGTCGGGTTTTAACAATCCGGCTATAATCCGCAAAACCGTTGATTTACCAGTTCCCGATGGTCCAATAATCCCTAATGCTTGGCCTCGATATATCTTTAAATCCACATTATCTAAAACTTTGTTATTGCCAAAAGTTTTAGAAATACCTCTTAATTCAATTAATGGTTCTAATGTTTCTATCATTGCTGGTTGGTAATTGATTAAATTCTCACCTGTCACTTAATCACCTGTAACCTATAATATTTTGTAAATAACTTTATTTTCCCATTTTACTCAAGTTTATGTCTCCTTATCCTAGTTTAGTAACTGTTTCCGCACTTATACTATATTTTGTAGTCACAATTAATGTTGGTATAGCCAGAGCTAAATATCAAGTCCCCGTACCGCAAACTACAGGAAACCTCGATTTTGAAAGAGTGCTAAGGGTACAACAAAATACCTTGGAACAACTAGCTTTATTTATTCCGGCTTTATGGTTGTTTTCTATTTACGTTAGTCCTATTTGGGGTTCTGCTCTCGGTGCAGCTTGGGTAGTAGGACGTATTCTATATGCTTGGGGATATTATCAAGCCGCAGAAAAACGCGGTCCTGGTTTTGCAATTAGTTCTCTCAGCGGTATCGTGCTAATTCTTGGTTCGCTGGTGGGGATTATTTTATCTATGGTGAAATAGACTGGGGACTGGGGACTGGGGACTGGGGACTGGGGACTGGGGACTGGGT
>NZ_JAQMTJ010000247.1:0-5404 GCF_028330815.1 Dolichospermum lemmermannii CS-548 | reverse complement strand
ACTGACAACTGACTACTGACTACTGACTACTGACAACTGACTACTGACGTTGAAACCTAAGTGCATCAATTGATTGGGCAGTGAGAAAAATACCTAAAATAATGTAACTGGCAAATAAAATCAAGCCGCTAGTATCAAAAATTCCTTGAATCAGAGTGTTGTAATGTTTAAGCAGAGATAGATGACTCACGGCTTCACCAATTGGTCCAGGAATGGCTTTGGCAATTAAATCAATGAATAACAGCAAAATCACGACGGCAAAGGTAAGAACAGCCGATAAAATTGTACTGTCTGTTAATGAGGAAATAAACATTCCTAAAGACAAAATCGCTGCTGCTAGTAAGAGTAATCCTAAATGACCAAGTAAGGGAATTATGGGTGATATGGGTGGATTGGAACTAGATAAAGCGATCGCTTCCAATCCTATTAAGGGTAAAATCATTGTCAAGAAAAATGTTAATACCCCTAATAATTTACCCACAGCCACAGCCCAATTGGTAATTGGTGATGTGGCTAATAGTTCCAAAGTTCCTCGTTTGCGTTCTTCAGCATAGAGTCCCATTGAGAGAATAGGCAATACAAATAACATTAACCATCCCATTCTATCTAAAAATGCCCGCACAAATTCATAGGGAACATCTATTGTTGGGGCGGGAACTCCCATTTGTTGCCCTTGTAAATCATAGCTAGAAACTGTGACTAAAATTCCTTCTGGTCCTAATAAAATCATCACGAAAAATAAACCAGCTAAAAACCAAAATGCACTAGCTATTCCATAGGCTAATGGGGAAACAAAATAACTCTGTAGTTCTCGACGATAAATGGCAATAATATTGGCGATGACTATACCCATTTATGCAGTTTCTCCTTCTTCAATTTCTGAAGTTATCTCTGGTGGTAAATGCTTTTCTGCTGTAGTTAGTTCTAAGAAAACATCTTCTAGTGTGGCATTTATTCGCCGCATTTCATATAAATCAAATCCAGCCCGAATTAAAGCCGCCGTAATTTCTTTTCCTGGTTCTATTCCTGGCTGTAATATGACCCGTAAGCAAGTATGATTTTCTGATAATTGCTGATGGTTAGGCATTAATTCTACTAAACTTACACCGGATATATTTTGCAGCATTTGTTTAGCTAAAGCTGCTTCTCCGCCGATTTCTAACTCATATCCTGCCCCAACTGTTAACTGTGTCATTAAATTTTCTGGGGTATTAGTTGCAACTATTTTCCCCCGATTAATAATGGCAACTCGGTTACAGGTCATACTCACTTCTGGTAGAATATGAGTAGATAAAATTATAGTGTGTGTTCCTGCTAAACTTTTAATTAAGTTCCGCACTTCGATAATTTGCCGGGGATCAAGACCAACAGTAGGTTCATCAAGAATAATTGCTGGGGGATCATGAACGATCGCTTGGGCAATCCCCACTCTTTGCCGATAGCCTTTAGAGAGTTTGCGAATAATGACTTTGCGCTTATCTTCTAAGTTACAGCGCTTAATGGCTGCTGTTACTTTTGTTGGGCGATCGCCTGAAGAAACTCCCTTAATCCGAGCAACAAAGTGTAAAAACCCTTCCACAGTCATCTCTGGATATAATGGCGGCGTTTCCGGTAAATAACCAATTCGCTGCCGCACCAACAGAGAATGATCATGGACATCATAACCCGCAATCTTCACTGTTCCACTGGTGGCAGGTAAATAACCGGCTAAAATTCGCATAGTTGTGGTTTTACCAGCCCCATTAGGACCCAAAAACCCCAAAATTTCCCCCGGTTCTACGCTAAAGGTAACATCCGTAATTGCCGTTGTCGAACCGTAAATTTTACTCAGATGCTCAACTTCAATCATTTGCCCAATCACTAATCATGAGAATACCCACATAATCTTAGCTTCTGTTCCCTGTTCGTTGTTCCCTTTTTTTGTAATAATTCAGAATATAGAAAAATTTTTACGTAAATTATTCAAATACATAGGACTGTAAGGAAAACCCATGGAAGGGAATGAGACGGAAAAAATTCGCCATTTATTAGTTGTCCAAGATCCAAAAGGACAGCGCACTCTTCCCTTGCTAGAAGCAACATACTCTCTAGGAAGGGATTTAAGAAATGCTATTGTTCTTTATTCTCCGTCTGTATCCAGACAACACGCGATTTTATTAAGGGTAACAATCCCCAATACTGATCAATATGGGTTTAGGATTATTGATGGTAACTTCCAAGGGAAAAAAAGCACTAACGGTTTATTTGTAAATGGCAATAAATGTCTTCATCATAATCTTCAAAATGGAGATGTTATTGCATTTGATAGTCACACTCAAGCTAAATACTATGTAATTACTAATCTTTCGGAGCAAATATTTTCTGAATCTTGTGGAACTGGTGACTTGTCTAATTTCCTTTCTGGTAAGGTAAATTCTGTTTCTCACGTTAGTAAAGCTATTATGGAAAATATTAATTTTGAAGCTGCTAGTGAGACAGCTTTAGCCCGCCTAGCTTCTTTTCCTGAACTTATTCCTAATGCTATTATTGAAATGGATTTAGCAGGAAGAGTAACATATGTAAATCCGGCAGCAGTGGCCAAATTTCCGAACTTGAGGCAGATAGCTCAGGAACACCCAATTTTGACCCAATTATTAACAGAAGTTAAGGATCAAGCGCAAAATTCCTTTGTCCGGGAAGTAACAGTTGGTAACCAAATTTTTGAACAATCTGTTCATTACTTACCTGAAAGTAATTTAATTAGAACTTTTATTATTAGAGAAATTACTGAGCAAAAACAAGCTGAACTAGAACTAAAACAACGCGATCGCCTATTACAAGCAGTAGCGGAAGCGGCAAATTATTTATTAGCAGAAATGAACTATGATCTAGCTATCGAAAAAGCACTGGCAGCATTAGGAGAAGCTACCAATGTAGAACGAGTTTATCTATTCCAAAATCATCCCCATCCAGTGAGCGGAGAAATGTCCATTAGTATGCAGTGTGAATGGATTAAATCTGGTGCAGAAACTTCCCACTCCCATTGGCAAAATCAGTCTTATCAAACCCCTGGATTAGAACGGTGGTATAGCAAACTTTTTCAAGGTGAGACTATTAGCGACTTTACCCAAATATTTTCCCCGGAGGAACAAAAACTGCTTATGGGAGATAGTATTAAATCCCTTCTATTTGTACCGCTAAGATTAGAAACACAGTTCTGGGGCTGTTTGGGTTTAGTTGAATGCAAATCAGAGCGTTATTGGTCAAGGCATGAAGAATCTAGCCTGATCACAATGGCCGCAAGTATTAGTGGCGCTCGTCAACGTCAGCAAATAGAGGAAAAGATCCGCTATCAGGCCATGCACGACTTACTGACTGGACTGCCCAATCGGTTACAATTCAACGATATCCTCAACCAAGGCATCCAAAAAATAATTCAGCAAGAAGAAAGTATTGCCGTGATGTTCCTGGATCTGGATCGCTTTAAAATTATCAATGATACTTTGGGGCATACAGTCGGAGATAATTTATTAAAAATTGTCGCCCAAAGAATCAGAGACACAATTAGAATTGAAGATGTTGTGGCTCGTTGGGGTGGTGATGAATTCACTATTTTCTTACCACGAGTAACTGAAATTCCACCCATTATCCAAATAGCTAAAAATATTCTCCAGACTTTAGAAGATGCTTTTTATATTAACGGACATGAACTTTATATTAGTTCTAGTATTGGCATAGCCCTATTGGGTAAAGATAGTCCTGATGCCGAAACCCTCATTCAACACGCAGACGCGGCGTTATATTATGCTAAAAATGAAGGCAGAAATAATTACCAATTTTATAAAGAATCTCTCAGTCAAAAAAATCCCGAATTATTGAAGTTAGAAAAAAATTTACGCCATGCCATGAAACGCAAAGAATTGATGCTTTACTATCAGCCTCGTGTTAATATTACCACGGGTAAAATTACAGGCATGGAGGCTTTATTGCGTTGGAATCACCCAGAAATGGGTGTAATTTCTCCCGCTGTTTTTATTCCTCTAGCGGAAAAAAGCGGTTTAATTATCTCTATTGGTGAATGGGCATTACGTCAGGCTTGTATACAAAATAAAGCTTGGCAAGATGCAGGATATCAACCAATTACAATTGCCGTTAATCTTTCTCCTGGGCAATTTCGCCAACCTAAGTTAGTAGAAATATTAACTGATATTTTAACAGAAACTCAACTAAAACCAGAATTTTTAGAATTAGAAATTACGGAAACTACAGCGATAGCTGATATCAATTTCACGACAGTTGCACTCCAAAATTTAGCAGAAATGGGGTTACTTTTGTCCATTGATGACTTTGGTACAGGCTATTCTTCCCTAAATCGCTTAAAAGTCTTACCATTCCATAACTTAAAAATTGATCAATCTTTTATCAGAGAACTAACTACAGATCCAAAAGTTGCTCATATTATCCAAGCGATAGTTACCCTAGGACAATCTTTAGGATTGAGATTAATCGCTGAAGGTGTAGAACATCCCGCAGAATTAGAATTTTTACGCTCGATTCACTGTGATGAAGTCCAAGGATACCTATTATATCGTCCACTGTCAGTTGAACAAGCTACAGAAGCTTTGAAAAATGAAAATAAATAGTTATAGGTGGCAGGCAAAATTAATTATATAAAAGATTTGGATTTAATGTAGGGGTAGCGCCCCCGTGCCTACCCCGTGCCTACTAAAATAAGTGAAAAGATAACTTAGTCAGGAACAGATGAAATCATGAGAGTTTGGTTTGTATGCTTTTTTGTTCTGTTTGCATTCGCAGAGTTTTTTAAGTGGTTACAAGGTTTTTCTGTCCCATTACCAATATATATTTTAGGTGGGGCATTTTTAGCTGTTGCCTCTAACTATGATCAGATTTTTGGTTATAACCTCAGCAATATTTCTACAATCAACCCGGTGGAAGTACCCCAGGAAATACCTAAGTTGGAATCAGCAGCAAATTCAACCCTAATTTCTTTAAAGACTTCCAATTAAAAAAAATATCCCAAAATTTCTTGTAGTGCGGGCATACTATGGCTAACGCCACGCTGCGCTATCGACAAGCTCAGTACAAGTCTTGCCCGCTAATAATAAAAGGACGATGTTAGATACTGGCTTTACAGGTTTTCTAGCAATTAATAAACAAGATTTAGAAGGACTATATTGGCAATTTCTTCGTAAAAAGGTGGTTGGAATTTTTGCCTTTGGTGGTGAATTTTCAAGCTGATATTTTAACTTTGGGATAATTACAATTAAGTAGAACGGCTTGAATAATTCAAAGTTTGTAGTGAGGAATTTATTCCTCATTTGAGGGCTGAAGCCCTTACTACGAAATCATCTCCAGATTTTTTACATTACTTAATCTACTTTGATTTATTTTCGTCTACTTACTT
>NZ_JAQMTJ010000246.1:0-9208 GCF_028330815.1 Dolichospermum lemmermannii CS-548 | reverse complement strand
TGGACATCCTGATTCTGACAATGATATTTCAAGGGAATACCTTAATAAAACAATCAATAAAAATCATGATCAAAAAACCCATCAACAAAACCATCAAACCATCCTGTACATCCTTAAATCCTGGACATCCTGATTCTGACAATGATATTTCTAGGGAATACCTTAATAAAACAATCAATAAAAATCATGATCAAAAAACCCATCCACAAAACCACCAACCCATCCTGTAAATCCTTAAATCCTGGTTATCCTGATTCTGACAATGATATTTCCAGGGAATACCTTAATAAAAAAATCAATTAAAATCAGTATCAGAAAACCTATAAACAAAACGACCAACCCATCCTGTAAATCCTTAAATCCTGGTTATCCTGATTCTGACAATTACAAAGGTAAAGGGCAAAAGCGCAAGAGTACAAAGGGCTAAAGAGTCCTCGCCGCACCACTACATACAACCCGAAAACCAATAACGTCGTCGCTGCTATCGAGGTAGTTGAAGCTGCGATAAGCAGAACGGCAAAGTCCAGGATTGTGGTACCACGAACCACCGCGCAGCAGCTTGTTAATTTTAGCTTTATTACTTATCCACGCGCTTCCATCTGTAGGCGCATCTTCATAATTATTATGCCAATCATCTTGACACCATTCCCATACATTACCGTGCATATCATATAATCCAAACTCATTGGCTATTTTAAAACTTCCTACTTCTGTTGTTTCTCCTTTCCGAATTCCTTTAACTCCATCACCATAAATATAGTTACCATTATAATTAGCTAAATCTGTGGTAATCGTCTCACCAAAATGAAATGGTGTGGTAGTTCCGGCACGACAAGCATATTCCCATTCTGCTTCACTGGGCAGTCTATAGGGTCTTTGAGTGTGATTTGATAGTCGGTTACAAAACTCCACCGCATCATGCCAAGAAACCCGTTCTACAGGACGATTTGCTCCTTCAAACCTAGATGGGTTTGGTTTTAGTTCTTGGTTGACTGGAGGTAAAGCGGCTACTGCTTGCCATTGTGCTTGGGTAACAGGATATTTACCCAATAAAAACGGTGGTACTGTAACTTGATGCTGGGGACTTTCAGTTTCCCTGCGTTCTGGCTCATTTTTTGGTGAACCCATCATAAAACTACCACCGGGAATTGCTACCATTTCTAGTTGAATACCATTACCTAAGTCTTCTATAAACTGCTGGGCTTGTTTTTGTTTTCTCTTAATACTCAATTCTGTTTTTTGTTTCGGCCATCCTAATTTTTTAAGCTCAATAGTAGCAACTTCAAAATCAAAAGGTTCTAAGTTGATAGATGTTTCATTTTCTGTGATGATAGCAGATTCAAATTCAAAGGTTTTGATTTCTGGTAGAGGTAATTCGTGAATTGCCCCTACTGGGTTTAACTGTTCTGCTAACTTAGCATAATCTCCCCCTAACTGACGCAATACTTGTTGATTAATTTCAGCAAAGGGGAAAATTTCTGCTTTTGTTTTTTCATCCAAATCAGAATTAGGAAATAGCAATGCAGGAAAACTTCTAATTGATATACCAGCTTTCTGACATATATATTCAGAAACAGCTTTGAACATGGCTTCAATTTCTGTTAATCTTACAGAACGCCATAAAACTTCTCGCACTCCCTCAACAAAATCATATTGCCACTTTTCTGGCTGATTGTCTTGACTAATTAACTTAGGTTTTAACAAACCACTCATAAAAATTTCCGCCAAAATAATTGGCTTTCTTGGTGGTGGCAACATTTTTTCTTGAATCAGATGAATTACAGGTATACTTACAGGTGCAGAAGACATCAAATTTGCTAATCTTCTTGCTAAAGGTGAAGCACTATTATAAAATTTATTAACTAATAATTCTGGATCTTTTGTTGTTTGTGAACTGGATAATTTATCTGTGGGTTTTAACTCTTTCCAGTTAGGCATAAATAAAATACCCACTGTGTCAATATTACCTGTACCTGCAATCACTTTTGCCCAATATTCTAAAGATTCAGGTTCTAAAATCACAATAGGTAACTTTAACGCTTGATTGGGTTTTTCTTCTAACCAGAAAGGGAAATCATGAATAGTCAATTGAGAATTGAGTAAACCTGGTTCAATCGCACTTAAAGAAACGGAAATACCCAAATCTAAAACAGTGCGTTCCCATAATTGTTCCGGTAATAATTGCAGAATTGTTACCGAGACTTGTTTAGACCATAATTCTAATAAATTATGTATTTCTCCTTGCCACCATAAAGAGGAAATACAATCACTAATTAATAATATTAAACGTCTACCATTAGGTTCTAATAGTTCTTTGGGACTGCGGGAACGTTGTTTTTTTGTGGCTTTTCTCTGCTGGTGAAAAAATTGCGGTTTACCATCATTTGTGCATAAATTCCAAGTATAAACATTTCTAAAAGCTCCATGTCTTTCCATTAATTTGCGAAACTCATTGATAGTTTCTTCCCAAACTACAGTCGCGCGATTTTCTTCAACAACTATCACCAAATCTAACCAACGTTCTCGCGCAGGTTTTAAAACTGGTATCCAAACATCATTTTCCGCTATTTGTTGGGCTGTATTTTCTTCATCTAAAACAAATTTTATCCGAGATGGAACTTTCCGCATCAATGGACGGAGTGACCTACCAATTTCTAAAGCATTAGGTAAAGCAGCAACAGCAGGAGATTTAAAAGGTACTCCTGGTGATGCAGGTTTTGATTTTTCAGAGGTTGATTTTTCAGTATAATTAGATTGAGAAATAGAATCTACACCATTTTTTGTATAAGCTTTAGCTGTAGTTTCTTGAGTGTTTTCTACTGTAGAATCATCCGAAGCATCTAAATTTTGATCACTTTCTCGTTGAGGTAATTTAGAAATCTCAGTTTGAGAAATTTGATTTGCTTGATTAACTTCATCAACAGATGTAATTGCTAATGGTAATTTGATCTGGTTTGCTAACCAAATAGCATCAGCAATTTCTTCTGCACTCATGTCCAGTTCTAGGTGTTGTAGAAGTTTAATCAACCTGTTCATCATGAATCCTCGGAACTATCTAAATACTTTAATATTTTCTCAATCAAATCATCTTTAGTTGTCCCTGTTGGTGAATTTTCTCTAGTAACTAAGTAAACAGCGTTAAGAAGTTGATCTGTTGCTAATTCCCCATTTTGACGTTTTTTGAGAAATTGCTCAATTAAATTATCCGCTTTTTCAGATAGTTCATCATCTAACTGTAGATGTGCTTTAACTATTCGTTCTAATTCTGTTTTATCTGGTTCTTGAATATTTAATCTGATACAACGTCTTAAAAAGGGAGGAGGAAAATCTCGTTCACCATTACTGGTTAAAATCACAAAAGGAAAGGATGTACAGCGAATTCTACCTTTTTCAATAGTGGCTTTTTGATCTTTATATGCTGTCTGTACTTCTACCCGATCTAGTTTATCAGCTATGCGCCTTAGTTCTGGTATTTCAAATTCTCCCTCTTCAAAAATATGTAGTAAATCATTAGGTAAATCAATGTCACTTTTATCAATTTCATCAATTAATAAAACTCTGGGTTTGTCAGATGGTAGTAAAGCTGTTCCCAGTGAACCCAAATTAATATATTTACCAATTTCTGCTAAGTTGTCTTTGTCTTTATCTTTATCTTTATCTTTAGCATCTTGTAAACGTCCTATGGCATCATAATTATAAAGTCCATCTTTTAGCGTGGTGCGGGTGGTAATTGGCCAATGTAATACTTCTTCTAAGTCTAGTTCATAAGCTACAGCATAGGCTAAAGAAGTTTTACCTGTTCCTGGTTTACCTGTTACTAATAAAGGTCGTCGTAAATATAAAGCCGCATTCACTAAGTCTATTTCTTCTGAACGTGCTTGAAATGTTTCTCCGCGTCTTTTTTTGGGGCCGCTATTACTATTATTAAAATCTCGCCAACTTGGTGGTTTTGGAAGCTTAGAACCTTCATCTATCCATTTTTGATTTACTTGATTGTTTCCTTGAAATATTTTCCAGTCTGTCATAAGAATACCTAGTTAATAATGATTGCTTCAGCTTTAAATGGTAAAATGTGAGGGTTTTCGTAAATGATAAAAACATTATTTACGAATAGATATTGATTGTCGTTGTCATTAAGCAAAAATTTTTCATATTGTTCCAGAACATGATTAGGTAATGTATGAATATAGCAATTTAACTCATTATTTGCTCTGATTTCATATTCTTGTTGCTCTAAAGTAATTTTATCTCTGTGACAGATAGCGATAGGAACAACATTACTCTTCAATGAACTAAAAATCTTAATAATTTTATCAGCATCATTTTTTTTATTCTCATCAAAAACATTTAGTATAACACCAATTGCTTGCTTCATTAATACAGAAAATCTTGTTTCATTATATTCATGTAGCTTTTGAAAATCATTGCAGGTAATATTTTCTAATTGCTGCCATTTATCAATCCAATTGCTTTGTTTAACATTTAAATAGTTTGTGTCTAAGCGTGTAACATCACGAACCATCACCGGATATCTCTGACGTACAGGAATCCTATCTCCAAAATCATCAATTTCCCATGTTTCAACAGGATGATTAAGGTATTGTGGGGGTAGAAAAAATACAAATTTTTTATCCTTTTCTAACTTACAAGGAATTTTTTGGAATAATGAAAGAAAAAGGTTTTTTTCAATTTCTTTGAGTGTAAAGCTATCATCAGGAGAATCAGAAAATTTAATTGACTCAAACCCTGTTTGGTGTTCTATATAATTTTGAATATTAGGAATAACACCACCACTAATTTTAAATTTTGGGATTTTTGATCTTGATTTTGTTGTCAATGGTTCTATTTTAATTAATATGTATGATTCCTGTTTAGTATCAGTATTTTGATATTGTTGGTTAACATTTTTAATCAGGTTATCAAAATTGTCTATATTATCACTTCCCCATTTTTTTAAATCTTCTAACTTTGTTTGAGGAATCTGAGAATTAGTAATTAAATATTTTATAAATTGTGCTGTATTGTCGTTATGATTAAATTGTTTTATTTTACCATCTAAATTTTTATCCAGATCATACAAATTTTTAACAATATCTGCTACTGTGATTGGTAGATTTCCCCATGAATAACAGGCTTTATAAGCTGTTTGAATAGTAGCTGTATCCAGATTAGCATTTAAAATATTAATCAGATTTAAAAAACTCCAAGATTCAAGCAGCAGAGTTGTAGGAGTCATAAATACTGCTTTAGCATCTTCTCTATTATCTTTACTGACTACCATTCCGACTACTGCTTGTAAGGATGTATCCCACACCCCAGAACCACTATATCCTGGTTGAACTAAAAAACCATTTTGCGTGTGCATTTGTACTAAGCCAAGAGTATTTTCTTTGGTTATCTTACCAAATGACCAACGACCATCTTTTTCGTAATCATCAGGAAAGCCAAAAATTTCAAAATTATGGTTTTGCAAATCTAATGTAGAAATTAGTTGAACGGGATTTGCGGAATTTGGTGGAGTATCTTGTAATTCAAGTCCAGCAATATCTTCTCCTTTTTTACCTGTTAAACCACGCCAAAATACAACCTTAGCTTTTATTATTGTTCCAGGAGGAATAAAAGGAAAGTCAAGTTCGATAACTTCATTTAGTAATTCTTTTTCTTCCTTAATACCTAAAGCATCCATAACTACATGAGCGCAGGTCAGAAGATGCTGCTGAGTTACCAAAAAACCAGCACCAATAACTTGTTCGGTATCTTTATAGTAAATGCGAGCGATCGCACTTTCAAACCTCTTATCTTGACTTTCCTGTAACATAGAACCTATGAACTCTGTTGTTTTGAACTCTGTTCCTTACTCCACTTCACAGTAATTTCAAAGTTTACTTCTCCACCTACAGAAGTTAAAATCACTCCTGCTTGAGTAGACAATTTCACACCAAACTTTACTTCCATTTCTTTAGTATCCAAATCTTTGAATTGATCTGCAATAGTCGTAACTACTGGTTTAATCTGCTGGATAGCTTCTGCAAAAGTTTGTTTTGCTTCTGTAACTTTGTCAGAAACGATTTCAGAATGACTTTTTGAAACCCTCTCTCGTCCTCCTTCTTTTGATTTTTCTGGTACTTCAACTTCCACTAAAATAGTTCCACCATCTAAGGTGAAGGGAACTAATACTTTTTCTGCCATATTATTGAAATTAGTGTTAATTAGGCTATGCAATATCAAATATACGACATTACCAGCATATTTGAAAAGTAAAGAACTGCACTAGCAATAGTTTGTAAATTAGTGTATTGTAAGTTACATATCAGTTTTTTTAGGGATAACTCCAGGATAATTACACTTTGCAGTTATCCCAAACTAGCCGAATTTACCCCAAAAGTATCCCAAAAAAATTAGGGACGAGTATTAAACCCGTCCCTTATCTGACTATCTAAAATATTAGTTTTAGCTGTTTTCTCAAAGGCGACACCCGGATTTGAACCGGGGGATGGAGGTTTTGCAGACCTCTGCCTTACCACTTGGCTATGTCGCCGCGCCCACAATTACTAATAGTAGCACCATTTTTCCAAATTTGCACCATCTAGGAGAAATTTTTTTGAAGATTCATGTTTTTCACAGACTGGACAGACAAAAAGCCTGTCCTCCAGTGGAGATTAGGGATGTAATTTGACTTCTTCGGCAAAATTCGCCCAGCGCGCAAAGTAAAATGGACCTGCTACAGAACCCCAAATATGCTCATCTGTATCAGGATTTCGTCCTCTGTCGCGGCTGATGAACTGTTGACCATCAAGTTCAAAATCACTATCTAAATAGGTTCTTTGCCCGTCACGGATGACAATGCAGCCTTTTCCTGGTTCGACTGTGCCTTGGAATTTGTTCCCAGTCCACTCTACAATCATGTTACAACCACAGAGTCTTTCCAAGCGATCGCTCGTTAAAGTCTGCAATCTTGGTAAATCACGGGAAGCACCATAAAAGTCTTTTTCATCTTTGACAGTATAGTTTTCAATATGGATTTTATCCCCCACCGTAGTCAGATGTAACACCCGCACCCGATAGGGCTTATTCAGCATATAATCATAAGCTTGTTCCACGAACAAACTTACCCCTGATAACACCCCCCAATGGAGGGGACGCATACATACACGAATATGGGCAAAAAAAGCCGGATTCTCAAAAACCTGGGCTTGATTGCTAAAATCAGCCGCCATCCAACGAGCTAAGGTGACAATATCTGGAGAATGAGTCATACCGATTTCGGATTTGGGAATAGGAATGCAATTAATTTTAAATCCTGATTACCCTCAATCTACACTTTTCTATTGTATGTACTTAACCGAATCGTCCAGACACATAGTCATGGGTGCGAGTATCTAGCGGATTCCGAAAGATTTGACTAGTCTCCCCGAATTCCACCATTTGACCAATGCGACTTTCATCAGTGCTAAAAAAGGCAGTAAAATCAGAAACGCGAGTTGCTTGCTGCATATTATGAGTAACAATCACAATCGTGAATTCTGTTCGTAATTGGTGAATTAATTCTTCTACTTTCATTGTAGCGATCGGATCAAGGGCTGAACAGGGTTCATCCATTAGTAAAACCTTGGGTTTAACCGCTAAAGCCCTAGCGATACAGAGACGTTGTTGTTGTCCACCAGAAAGACCTGTAGCAGACTGATGAAGTTTATCTTTGACTTCATCCCACAAAGCCGCACCTTTCAGGGCAGATTCGACAATTTCATCTAATACTACTTTTGGAGATTTACCAGCAATTCTCACACCATAAGCCACATTTTCATAAATGCTCATGGGAAAAGGATTGGGTTTTTGGAATACCATGCCAATTTCTCGACGCAGACGATTGATATTAATCTTAGGATCGTAGATGTTCTGACCAAAAAATTCTATCTGACCTTCGACTTTGACTTTTCCTTCTAATTCACTAATCCGATTAATGGTTTTAATAAATGTAGATTTACCACAACCACTAGGACCAATTAATGCAGTAACTTGGTTTTTATAAATATCTAATGATATTCCTTCAATAGCTTTATAGTTTCCATAATAAAAGCTAAGATTCTTGACTTGGATGGCAGTAGTTAAGTTACTCATGATTGACTAAAGTACGAAAGAAAATTTTTTAGTTGACCTTATCTTTTCTTAGCAATTACGCGAGATAGCACGCTGAAAAACAAAACTAAAGTTAGGAGAATGATGGAGGTTGTCCATACTAATTGATTTACGGCTGGATCGGGATTGTTATAAAGGTTAAAAATCAATACTGGTAAGGAAGCAGTAGGACTTAATAAACCATCAGACCAATTTTGACTAAATAAAGCGGTAAAAATTAGTGGCGCTGTTTCCCCAGAAGCACGGGCTATAGCTAGGGAAATACCGGTGGTAATCCCTGGGATAGCCGAACTAACAATAACACGAAAGGTAGTTTGAAAACGAGTTCCTCCTAAGGCTGCGGATGCAAGACGTTGGGGAACAGGAATGAGCTTTAAAGCCTCTTCTGTTGTCAATACTATCATTGGTAGCATGATTACAGCTAAGGCAAAACCACCGGCAATGGCGCTAAATCCCTTAGTTAATAAAACAATTACACCGTAAGCGAATATCCCAACAATAATGGAAGGAACACCTGTCAGAATGCTAGTAATAAACCGCACATACCGCGTAAGTGGGCTGGTTTGACTAAATTCTGCTAAAAATATTCCTGTAATTACCCCCACAGGAATACTGAGTAATGCACCGATACTTACCATAAGTATAGTACCAAGAATAGCATTAGCAAACCCATTTTCAATTAATGGATGAAATAACATCTCTAGCTTGAAACCAGAAAGCCCCCGTGACATGATTTCCCACAGTATGGATGATAGTGGCAACAGTGCTAAAACACTCAAACCAAAGGCAATCCCATTCATTGCGTATGTAAATAATTGCCTACCTCTGGATAATGGCTGATACAATTCATCCGCTGTGGACTGATCTATTTCTGAATTTGGATAAGCGCTCATGTTAATTTTGGATTTTGGATTTTGGATTTTGAATTGTCTGTAAGAGGGTGTTTGAAAAGTTATGGTTGATGTATCAAATATTTTTTACCCCACCCTAACCCTCCCCTTGTAAAGGGGAGGGAACTGGATTTTTATTGTTTCCCCCCTTTACAAGGGGAAAGGGGGGTAGCAATGTGATG
>NZ_JAQMTJ010000245.1:0-10585 GCF_028330815.1 Dolichospermum lemmermannii CS-548 | reverse complement strand
CATCACATTGCTACCCCCCTTAGTCCCCCCTTGTAAAGGGGGGAAACAATAAAAATCCAGTTCCCTCCCCTTTACAAGGGGAGGGTTAGGGTGGGGTAAAAAATATTTAATACATCAACCATAACTTTTCAAACACCCTCTAATAGTCTGAAAAATAATGTAGAGACGTTCGATACAAATTTCCTGCTTACACTCCCTTAGAGGGTGTAATGATCAGCTGAACAAATATGGATTTTACGTAAAAAACAGGATATTTTTTTTAAAGATTTGATAAAACATCCCCACAATTAACCAATTCATTAGAGAATATCTAGCAGACAATAGCTTATAAAACTTAGGAGTTATACAGAAAATTATTGAATAAGGATGTGTTTTTTTTGTTATCAATGTGGATAATATAAAAAAGCATGACACAGATACGGAAAGTAGATGTTAGCAAAAGGGAAAATATGAGAATTTTAGTGACGGGCGGTGCTGGTTTTATTGGTTCTCATCTAATTGACCGACTCATGAATGATGGTCATGAAGTCATCTGCCTGGATAATTTCTATACAGGAAAGAAACACAATCTCCTCAAATGGTTAGATCATCATAATTTTGAACTGATCCGTCACGATATCACCGAACCAATTCGGTTAGAAGTGGATCAAGTTTATCATCTGGCTTGTCCGGCTTCTCCAGTGCATTATCAGTATAACCCAATTAAAACAGTTAAAACTAACGTTATTGGCACACTCAATATGTTGGGGTTAGCTAAACGAGTTAAAGCCAGATTTTTATTAGCTTCCACCAGCGAAGTCTACGGAGATCCAGAAGTTCATCCCCAAACTGAAGATTATCGAGGCAGCGTCAATCCCATTGGCATTCGCTCATGTTATGACGAAGGTAAGAGAATGGCCGAAACCTTAGCATTTGACTATTACAGAGA
Organism: Dolichospermum lemmermannii CS-548; assembly: GCF_028330815.1. NCBI lineage: Bacteria > Bacillati > Cyanobacteriota > Cyanophyceae > Nostocales > Aphanizomenonaceae > Dolichospermum > Dolichospermum lemmermannii. Next base: position 9,657 of record NZ_JAQMTJ010000245.1, on the reverse strand, counting down.
AAATAAAGTCGAGATTCGCGTCGCCAGAATATTCAATACTTATGGACCGAGAATGCTGGAAAATGATGGTCGCGTAGTCAGCAATTTTGTCGCGCAAGCATTACGAGGTGTGCCTTTAACTGTTTATGGTGAAGGTCAACAAACCCGCAGCTTTTGTTATGTTTCCGACTTGGTAAATGGACTAATGCGATTAATGAATGGTGAACATACCGGACCCATAAATTTGGGTAATCCTGATGAGTACACTATCTTGGAACTGGCGCAGGCTGTGCAAAACTTGATTAACCCAGATGCACAAATTAAATTTGAACCCCTACCTGCTGATGATCCCCGTCGTCGTCGTCCCGATATTACTAAGGCACAAACTTTGTTAGATTGGGAACCTACTATTCCTCTGCAAGACGGTTTAAAATTAATGATCGAAGATTTCCGTCAACGTTTTCAAAAGTAGTGGTTTAGTAATTCACAACTGACAACTGTACGGGCGAAGCATTTGGAGAACTATTTTTGGCAATGACCGATAATTTATCTTCCTAATGCTTCACCCCTACTGACAACTGACAACTGTACGGGCGAAGCATTTGGAGAACTATTTTTGGCAATGACCGATAATTTATCTTCCAAATGCTTCGCCCCTACTGACAACTATAAAAAACGGGGTTTTAAAAATGCGTGTTTGCGTAATTGGTACTGGTTATGTTGGTTTAGTAACAGGTGCTTGTTTGGCTCATATTGGCCATGATGTAATTTGCATAGATAATAACGAAGAAAAAGTAAAATTAATGAAGTCTGGGCAGTCGCCGATTTTCGAGCCAGGACTCTCGGAAATTATGCAGTCTGCCATTAGTAGTGGCAATATTCAATTTTCTAGTGATCTCGCGGCTGGTGTTAATCATGGAGAAATCCTGTTTATTGCCGTGGGAACTCCTCCTTTACCCAATGGTGAAAGTGATACCCGATATGTAGAAGCTGTGGCTCGTGGCATTGGCGAAAATCTTCAAGGTGGCTATAAGGTAATTGTCAACAAATCTACTGTCCCCATTGGTTCTGGTGACTGGGTAAGAATGATTGTTTTAGACGGGATTGCTGAACGTCAAAAAACATTGCTGGTATCTGGTGATACAGCTAGTGATGATAAATTATCGAAGATTGCTAATGATTTTGATGTCGTCAGTAATCCAGAGTTTCTCCGGGAAGGTTCAGCAGTTCATGATACATTTAACCCTGATCGGATTGTCTTAGGTGGCAATAGTCAACAAGCCACTGGCATGATGAAAGAACTATATGCGCCAATTGTCGAACGCAAATTTGCGGCTGATAAATCTTTGCCTCCTGTTCCAGTTTTGGTAACAGATTTAAGTTCGGCAGAAATGATTAAATATGCCGCTAATGCCTTTTTAGCCACCAAGATTAGTTTTATTAATGAAGTTGCTAATATATGCGATCGCGTTGGTGCGGATGTTACCCAAGTAGCAAAAGGCATCGGTTTAGATTCCCGTATTGGTAGCAAGTTCTTACAAGCTGGCATTGGTTGGGGTGGTTCATGTTTCCCCAAAGATGTTTCCGCCCTCATTCACACCGCTGATGATTATGGCTATGAAGCCCAACTCATGAAAGCCGCTGTCAGTGTTAACGAACGTCAACGCCTAATCGCCCTAGAAAAACTCCAACAGGCTTTAAAAATCCTCAAAGGTAAAACTGTGGGACTACTCGGTTTAACCTTCAAACCAGATACAGACGATTTACGGGACGCACCGGCACTAATCTTGATTGAACAACTCAACCGATTGGGAGCTAAAGTCAAGGCTTATGACCCCATTATTTCCCAAACAGGAATGCGTCATGGTCTTTCTGGTGTGTTAGTAGAAACCGACGCGGAAAGACTAGCAGATGGCTGTGATGCTTTGGTACTTGTCACCGAATGGCAACAGTTCAGCACTTTGGACTATGGGAAAATGGCAAAATTAATGAACCATGCTGTCATGATTGATGGTCGTAATTTCCTTAACCCCCAAGCAATGGTAAAAGCTGGATTCCAATACGTGGGCGTGGGCGTGGGAAGGTAGGGGAGGTTGGGGAGGTTGGGGTTTAGCATTGCTAAACCCCTACAAATCTAGGTTTTTCGTGATTTTACAAAAGTCCATGTCCCAACTGTTTTGAGTATATATAAATCCAGTCACCTTGGACTATTGCTGTCAAATCTCCGGGAAAAGGATCTGTTCGGGAACGATTGGGGGCTGTGATTAAGGCTGTGATTTTTTCAATATGTTCAAAATTAGGGGCATCAGGAAGTATTTCTTGAAGTAGCTGACGCATGACCCGACGTTGTAAAGCTAGGGGTACTTTTTTTAATAAACAGCGGTTTACCTTTAAATTACCTTTCTCGCCCTGTACTGAGGCTTCTAGCCGCAACTGATGGGCTGTTTGTTCCAAATACTCTACCTCTGCTTGTAAAAGTTCGGCTGTTTGCGCTAAATTTGCTTCTACTTGGGGATTGAAATTCGCTTTTAAATAGGGGATTAATTCTTGACGAATGCGGTTTCGCGCATATTGTAAATTTTGATTGGTGGAATCTTCCCAAATTGGCAAATTAAACTCTTGACAAAATTGCTCTGTTTGGGAACGGTTAACTTCTAATAATGGACGCACTAACATGATATTGTCAGTTAGGGGACGTTGCCAAGTTAAAGCTTGTAAACCATCAGCACCAGTACCACGCATTAAATTGTATAGTAAAGTTTCTGCGCGATCGCTGGCAGTATGTCCGGTAATAATATATTGATAGTTATAACATTGGGCGATTTTTGTTAAAGCCTGATATCGCCAATTTCTGGCTGTGGCTTCACTGTTAACGGGTTGATTAGCTGTTTCTAAATAGAAGGGTATGTGCCAAGTTTTCGCTAAATTTTTAACGTGGTGAGCATTAGCTTGGGAGTCTTCACGCCAACAATGATCACAATGGGCTATGGCTAGATTCCATCCCCATTTGGGTTGTAGATCTAATAGTAATTTAATTAAGCATAGGGAATCTTGTCCACCCGATACTGCGACTAATAGCTTTTGATTGCGCTCAAATAGATTACGGGCGCGGATAGTCCGATGTATTTGGGCGTGGAGGGGTGTCCATGTCATAATAGATATTTAATCAAAGGTAAAAAGAGAAACCCGCCAATCACACATAGAACAACGACGAAGAGAACTTTCAAGCCTATACCTAATGTAACTTCCATCGCTAGTAAAGTCAGAAAAACAAAATTGAGAGCAAAGCTGAAGAAAACAATTGGGATAGGGAGGATAACTTGTTTTTGACCAGCTTTAATTTTTTGGATTAACCGCAAAATTTTTTGTGTATTTTGTGGTCTATTTTTTGGATCATGCTCCATTAAATAATCAATTAAATCTTTAAATTCTTCAGAAATTTCTGGGGCTTTATCTTGCCATAATAACTTTCCGGTTTGTCTATCTCTTTGAAAGTTATCGTATCCAGGATAAGTTCCTGTGAGTAAGTGCAGAAATGTCCGCCCTAATGAGAAAAAATCAGATGTATAATCTACCTCTTTACCAGCTTCTTGCTCTGGTGAACAATAGCCTAATGATCCCACCATTGTAGCCGGAATAGTTTGCTTTTGAATTTTTTGGATAAATTCTTTAACAATACCAAAATCAATTAATACTAATTGACCATCAGGTTTTAACATTATGTTATTTGGCTTAATATCCCGATGTAAATAATTCTGACTATGAACATGAGATAGGATAAGGGTCAATTGTTCTAGCCATTCGATAGCTTGTTGGCTATTAGGAATTTTGTAATTTTGTTCCAACCATTTACCCAAATCCTGTCCAGCAATTTTCTCCATGACTAAACCATGTAAAATTTCCCGGCTGTGAGGACATTGAAATTTAATGTAAGCATCCGCTTCTACGCGGGGAATTCCCGGATTATTTAATTGTTTTAATACATTAAACTCTTGTTCAAAAAGTCCCAAGACTTTATCACTTGATTGGGTTAAAATTTTAATAACTTTATGATCATTGATCAACCTATCTTCTACTTCAAAAGTTTTACCAAAACCACCATCTCCTAATTCTTGCAGAACATGATAACGATTATGGATAATATCTCCAGGTTCAATCATAGCTTTCTCTCTTTTGGGTTAATCAACTACTTATTTATTTTATAATCCTTGATCATTTGATAGACAATCTAATTTTGTCAAATCATAGTTCATTGGGGCAAATATTGCCCCATATTTGGAACATTTAGTAGGGACAACATGAACTATTTGGGAAGGGTTTTCTTTCCTATCTCCATCCTGATCAAAAGAAATATTTCCTGACGCTCCTTCTTTGATCTGTAAACCATTTAATTGCTGCTGTATAGTCGATCTTTGTTTTTCCAAACGATCATTGATAGAAACTTTTTCTAGAGCCGTTGTCAAAACTAAAGTAGCATCATAGGATATCCCGCTTTGAACACCTATATTACCAGTTCCCCAGAGTTGTTTAGCTTTGTCAACAACCTCTTGATTAGGACTTCTTAAAGGATGCCAAGAAATGACTATTGAAAGGTTCTTGACAATATTTTTTTTATTCAGTATTCTCTCATCATATAGAACAGATTGTCCTCCGATTGGTAGTTGATCTTCATTGACATCAATCAGGCTTAAAGTATTTTTAAAACTATGGGGAGTAACTCGACCATCAGGAATGAGAATCAGTGCTTTTGCCCCTTGCTGCTTAACTTCATTTAAGGTACTATCAGGAGTAAAATTAGAGCTAGACACATCTCTTTCAATTATCCTATTTGCACCTAATCGGGTACGAAATTCTTCAAAAGCAGATTTACTGAAAGTGCTACTTGGGGTATAAAAAATAGCTACTTTTTCTCCACTAGCTAATTGTGATAATTGCAATTTATCAATTAACTCAGGAATCTCAAATTTAACACTAGGAACAGTCCGAAATAAAAAATTTTGTGGAAATTTATGACCGGACAAAATACTGTTTCTGGCAGCCGTAGCAGGAGAAATAACAACAACTCTCTTATGTTGATAAACAGGTAAAGCTAGTCTCGTGAGTTCAGATGTATAATGTCCAATAACTGCAACTACATCATCTTTAGAGAGCAGATATTCAGCTAAATTATTAACTGTGTCAGGTTTATTTTCATCGTTAACAACGAGAATTTTTAAACCTGGATGTCCAGGATTTTTGTTAAAATCTTCTTGAACTTGTGCCGCACCTCTTAATAAACCTTCCGCTGTGCCTCTAGCATCCTGATTAATAGGAACAACAATAGCAATAGTGTAACTTTTTTTGCCTTCCTTCATCAATTTGGCATTGTTGAGGTAGATTAAAATTTCCGGGTTATTTTTATCCTTGCGTCTCTGTTCAGTAAAAAAATCAACAGTTTTTGGAAAGTTACCTTGTTGAAACAATGGAAATTTATTTTTCGTAAAGAGACTTTCTTCTCCACAAGATAAATTGTCATTTAACTCAAAATCTTTACACCAATTTTGAGAAAAAATATTTATCAATAATTGCGGATTAAAAATCAAATATATCCAGGAAGAAAAACTAAGTATCAAGATTATTAAAAATAACCATTTAGCCAAAATTGGATATTTACGGATTTTTCTGGAAAGATTTGTCATTTTAGTCATCTTTTTTAGGGAAACGTCTTTTAATATATTTAATAAGTAAAGGATGCACAATACAAAAAGTTGGTAATCTTTGGCTATCATCCCTTGCAATTAACCCATCTGTACATAATTTATCTATGGCTTGACCAATTTTTGCTTGAGAAATAGAGGGAAATAATTGATAAATTTCAGGAAGTGACATTGGTTCTGTTTCATAAACTAATTTTCGCACAATATTGAGTTCTATATTTGATAAACCAGAAATATGTTTATCAAATAAATCAGTTATGACATCATGAATAAAAAATGTTCCTTTGAGAAAGTCATCAATTTCACCATTATAATTATTTTGAATATGTTGAGCAGCAAATTCTAAAGCTGATGGATGTCCTTGATACTGTTTAATAAGTCTTTCTCTTCCCTTTTCTGACAATTTAAAATTATTCAATATGTATTGAGAATCTTGATTATTTAAACCAGTTAATGTTAATTCTCTAACTCTGGATCTGTCCACAATATCCATTTGTTGATGTGTTTGTAAACTGACAAATACTACGCAACTTTGATGTTCTAATGTTGCAACAGATTTTAAAAGTTTTCCATAATTAGAATAGTTTATTTTTTGCTGATCTTCTGATATTTCATCAGTTGCCATTAGTTTTTCCCAATTATCAAAAATCAGTAAGCACCGATGTTGATTTAAGAAAGAAATTAAGCTAAGAATTCTCTGAGATATATTTTTTTTATGGGGATTTTTTTCTAAATTATTAGCTGGAAAATATGATTCTATATGAGTTAAAAAATCTTCTAAAAAAGGGGAATATTCAAGCTTCTTCCAGATAATATAATCAAATTTATCTTTAACTTTATCCACAAACTTTCTTAATAGTGGTGTTTTCCCAATCCCACCCATACCAAAAACCCCCACCAAAGGACAGTGTTCTTTAACTATCCATGTTTCTAACTTAGATAATTCTTCTACACGGCCATAGAAATCTTTAGGAACTGGTGCTTCCCGTAAATCTATCCGTAATAAATTGTTTTCTGTATCTTCCTCAGTACCAGGATGTTCTAAAAGTCGTGGGAGAGTTAAGAAGCAATTCTTTTTGCTAACTTTCCTATCTGTAACTTGACTGAGGTATTTGAATAAATCAGGACCCGTATTATTTTTGATAGTGTCAACAGCATAACCGAGATTATCCATATTGGCATAGGCGATATTTTGCAAAGAATATTCTAAAATCGCTTCTTGACAAGCATTTAAATGAAAATCTATGCCTTTTTCACGCTTTACCCAATCCTTTAATCCTCTAATTATCTGTTTTGTATCCATGGTCTAGTTCTCTCCTGATATCCTGTTCTGGATTGTATCTTAATTTGCCATAACTTTATTAGTTTTATTAGTCTTTATTAGCTAAATACTGATTAGTTAATTGTATTTACAGTTACATCTAATATTGAGATACTTGATTGTGTAAGGACAAAAAAGAGGTTGTTATGGCTTATCAAGATAATTCAGTAATTTCACTGTCAGAAGTTGCTAATGTCAACAGACAGTATAATATTTTGCAGGTAATATCAATACAATCACTGCAAGGGCAAAATATTTGGTTTACACAGAGTCATCAAGGAGATGAGGATGATGATCCTCTAGTTCCTCCTAATTAATTGAGCGGATATTATTTGTCTGGAGAATTAATAATTCTCATCGCTTCCAACTTACAAATTTCTAATTCTGGTAATTTACAATGGGCTTTTTTAAGTTCTTGATCATGGGTATAAAATTCTATAAAATTTCGCCATGATTCTCTAGAAGCTTGCCGATTTCCTTGTGCTGCTTGGACTTGTGCTAATAAGCAATAAGCTGGGGCATAATTGTTTTCTAATTCCAGACAAACAAGTAAATGTTGGTGTGCTTGTTCATAAGAATTTTGCTGAAAATATGCCCAAGCAAGATTTTTGTGTAATGAAACTTTAACTGTGTCATCTTTCACCTTTGACAAAATTGGTTCAATAATTTTCACAGCATCTGCACTATTTCCTTGGAGAATTTGCAACCGAGCTAAATTATTAATAGCAGCATCAGCAGCGCGGTTTTGATATTTAATTGCAATCTGATAATGATGACAAGCATCATCTAAATTATCTAACTTTTCGTAAGTTGCCCCTAGATTATAGTGAGCAGAACCATGATTTTTATTTAATTCCACTGCTAATTCTAGATAAGATGCAGCAATTATAAAATCATTACTCAGGTAGCTTTCATGTCCTAATTGATTTAGAGATTTAGCAATTTCTTTTTTTTCTTTTTCACTGAAATTCATGCGTCTTAGCACCTTTTTTAATTCTTCTGGAACGGGTTTATGAACTGATAGTAAATACAAGATAGATTTAGTAATATCTTCATGATCTTCATCTTCTGTTTTTGCTAGTTCTTTTGTCCATTTAGATTGACTATCAGTTAATAACTCTGGTTTATATTTAGCAAACAATCCAACCAAGTCTGAGCGTTTGTAACGACGACTATCAGCAGGTTCATTATTCAGTCCAAATTCGTAACATATTCTTTCCACATACTTTCTCACGGATGCTTCTGTAATGTTCATCGCTTCGGCTATATCCATATCTGTATGGCCTGAAAGTATTTTCTGCAATACGTTTTTGCGGTTTTCTGTGAGGTTATAGAATACGCGTTCAAACTCTTGTTGATTCATTCTTGATTTTAATTGCATCAGTTATATATTCACGATTGTGACTATTTTACAGTAATTTAACATCAATTATGCTCTGTGATTATTATCACTTAGGCAAAGGTGATAGTTAAGTACGTGATCTGAAAATTTAAATCTCTGTTATGGGGTTGACACCTGTAAGTAAGTATGTCACAATTTTTTTAGTTTATTAAGTCACTGAACAACAAAATTTGATGTGACATAGCTGGGGGGAAGAAATGCTTTTATAACCAAAGCCAGTTAAATTCTGGACAGACTTTACTGGTATCGCAGCTAAGGTCATTTTTACACAGTCTCTAACTCAAAATAATTTCGTTTTTCAGGTTGAAAATTAAGGTTTACCTACATCATGAATAAACACAAGTGCTTTTTAGGGTTAGCTATATTAGCTACTTTAGTCACGACTCCTGCTCAAGCGGAGGAAGTTTCTAGGAAAGCGGCCGACTTAATGTCCCAAAATTCTAACTCGACTGATTCAGTAGATCAAAACACTAATAATACTCAACCAGTCAACACCCCAGCATCCACATATAAGAGTGGTGATACCGATTCTAAGCTGCCTGCAAGTAGATATTACTATCTAAGTGGAAGTGTTGGTAGTGCTGCTCCAGGCAATGATGTGAAATTCAGTAGCATTTATAATGACAAAATTAGCTTGGCTTTAGATTCTACTTCCCAATGGAACATAGCTTTTGGTTATCAGAAGCATGACTTACGCAGTGAAGCGGAAATTAGTTATAGCTCTTTTGGCGTTAATAAAGCTAGTATCAATACCCAATCTTTTCCATGGTCTGGTAATGTCAGCACAATTTCTATTCTTGGGAACATCTACTGGGATATCCCGACTGGCTCTAAATTTCGTCCTTACCTTGGTGCTGGTTTCGGCGCTGGTATCATTAGCGGTAAAATTAAGGATCAGGGGCAAGAAGCTGACCTTGGTACTGGCTCATCTTTTGCTTATCAAGGAAAAGTAGGTCTTCAATATGAACTTGTGAGGAAAGGTAATGCCTTTGTTGAATTTAAGTACCTTGGTATAGGCACTTATCAAAATGATGCTGGTCGTGATGTGACTCCACCTAATTCTTATGGTGTAAACGTTGGTTATCGGCAAGGTTTTTAATCGTTAATAGCATATTTTAGCCCACCTTCCGCACCCTAAACTGTCACACAACGAAAAATGGTCGTTTGGGGATTTGATATTAGCGATCGCCACCTAAGATTTCGACGATTTTGTATCAAAATTATCCTCACAGGTATTCAAAAATCCGAAATTACCGATT
>NZ_JAQMTJ010000244.1:0-8518 GCF_028330815.1 Dolichospermum lemmermannii CS-548 | reverse complement strand
TCTACCGAGATTGCCTGTGGAGCGGAAAAACCTCTTAGAAGCCATTCTAAGACCGTGATGAAGCAGGAAGTAAACACTAAGGTTATCGCTGTCCAGATGTGTCTAGACTTTGGTAATTTTGGGTAAGTTTTATAGAACGGAACACAAGAGCGTATATCACAGATAGAACTAAAAGTATAGGTCGGGTTTTCCACATTTAATGGTACGGCTAGTTCCTATAATCAAGAGGTGGGTTTTTCGACATCTGAATAGCACAATAATAAAAGATTAATCATCGGTGAGAGCAAACACTAGCAAAAAAATATTGGTAAAATTAATTATTAACAAAAATTAAACTAAAGAGCATGACTTAGCGTGACCCCACGCTATTTGCATTCCTAAATTTCTGTATTCTTGTTAAAGTGTTACCTTAAACCTATTATTTGCTTCCTTCTAATTCTTAACATTGCTATATGGCTCGAGACTATTATGAAACCCTGGGTGTCTCTCGTGACGCCGACAAAGAAGAGATTAAACAGGCTTATCGCCGCCTAGCCCGAAAATATCACCCAGATGTGAATAAAGAATCTGGGGCAGAGGAACGATTCAAAGAAATTAACCGCGCCTACGAAGTGCTATCAGAGCCGGAGGTTCGCGCTCGTTACGACCGCTTTGGTGAAGCTGGTGTTTCCGGTGCGGCTGCGGCTGGCGCTGGTTTCCAAGATATGGGAGATATGGGTGGTTTTGCCGATATCTTTGAAAGTATTTTCAGCGGCTTTGCTGGTGGTCCAGGTGGACAACCCCAACAAAGACGGCGTGGTGGACCAGTGCGGGGTGATGATCTGCGTCTAGACCTGAAATTAGATTTTCGGGAAGCGGTATTTGGTGGGGAAAAGGAAATTCGCATTTCCCATTTAGAAACTTGTGAAGTTTGTAATGGTTCTGGTGCTAAATCAGGAACTCGTCCCCGGACTTGTAGCACTTGTAGCGGCTCAGGTCAAGTTAGAAGGGTAACAAGAACGCCATTTGGTAGTTTTACCCAAGTGTCAACTTGTCCCACCTGTGATGGCTCGGGAACGGTTGTAGAAGATAAATGTGATGCTTGTGATGGTAAGGGCGCAAATCAGGTTACAAAGAAACTCAAAATCAATGTTCCCGCTGGTGTAGACAATGGCACGAGACTACGGATTTCCCAAGAAGGAGATGCGGGTCAACGCAATGGTCCTCCGGGTGATTTATACGTCTACTTGTTTGTCAATGAAGATGAAGAATTTCATCGTGAAGGCATTAATATTAACTCGGAAATTAAAATTAGCTACTTACAAGCCATTTTAGGTTGCCGATTGGAGGTAAATACAGTAGATGGTCCAGTGGAGTTGATTATTCCCGCCGGCACTCAACCGAATACAGTGATGAAATTAGAAAATCGTGGTGTTCCCCGTCTGGGTAATCCTGTAAGTCGCGGTGATCATCTGTTGACGGTGTTAATTGATATCCCCACTAAGATCATCCCAGAGGAACGGGAATTGCTAGAGAAACTAGCTAAAATTAAGGGAGACAGGACAGGTAAAGGTGGTTTCGACGGATTCATAGGAAACTTATTTAAGTCATGAGTGGCTCTTTGATATTAACCCCTGACGCTCAACTGGATTTGCGTGGGACTCCTTGCCCGATTAATTTTGTGCGGACAAAACTATATCTGGAAAAAATGCCCCCTGGGGGTTTACTAGAAGTTTGGTTAGATCCAGGTGAACCGATAGAACAAGTTCCTGATAGTCTGACAATGGCTGGTTATCAAATAGAACAAGTGACAGATTGCGCTGGCTATTTTTCCCTGGTTATCCGTCGTCCGGTTACTGTGGCATGACAGGGGAAAATATTTCTACTAAACAGTTATTGGGTACGGTGTTAGCTGTACAGGCGAATTTTTATCGAGTACAGATGGATGAGGAGGCAGGGGAGCAGGGGAGCAGGGGAGCAGGGGAGCAGGGGAGTAGGGAGAAGATTTTTCCCAATCACCAATCACCAATCACCAATCACCAGTCACCAGTCACCAATCCCCCTATCCTCCTCTGCACAAGAAGGACGCGCTTAAAAAAGATTGGTCAACAGGTGATGGTGGGCGATCGCGTGATTGTGGAAGAACCAGATTGGACTGATGGACGGGGGGCTGTTAGTGAAGTTTTACCGCGTCATAGTCAATTAAATCGCCCCGCGATCGCTAATGTCAATCAAATTCTCCTGGTTTTTGCGGTTGCAGACCCGCCTTTAGAACCTATTCAATTGAGTAGATTTTTAATTAAGGCTGAGTCTACAGGCGTTGATGTGCTGTTATGTTTGAATAAATGTGATTTAGTCTCTCTAGAAGAAAAACAGCAAATTAGCGATCGCTTACTGGCTTGGGGTTATCAACCTTTATTTATTAGCGTTCAAAATAGCATTAACATTGACCAAATAGCCACATATTTGCAGGATAAAATTACAGTGATTGCTGGTCCTTCTGGTGTGGGAAAATCCAGCTTGATTAATAGTTTGATTCCCGATATTAACCTGCGCGTGGGGGAAGTTTCCGGTAAATTAGCCCGTGGTCGCCATACCACTCGTCATGTAGAATTATTTGAAATGCCTACAGGTGGGTTATTAGCAGATACTCCTGGTTTTAATCAACCGGATTTGGATTGTAGTCCCCAAGAGTTAATTCACTATTTCCCAGAGGCCAGAGAACGCCTAGCTGTTGCCCATTGTCGCTTTAGTGATTGTATACACAAAGATGAGCCAGACTGTGCTGTTAGTGGTGACTGGGAACGATATCAGCATTATTTAGAATTTTTAGAAGATGCTTTAGCCCATCAAAACCAGACTAACCAACAAGCTGACCCGGAATCAAATCTGAAATTAATATCTAAAGGTAAAGGTCAGAGTCAATACGAACCAAAACTAGAAAGCAAAAAATACCGCCGCATTTCCCGTAAAACCCAATTACAGGACTTGCAGAATTTATATCAAGACAGTGAAGATTGATTCTAGATAAATTTCATATCCCCGACTTCTTCAAGAAGTCGGGGATATTGGGATCTTGAATGAACCGAATTTCCTAACATTCAAAATCCCACCCCTTCTTCCATCCTGAAAATCCTTAAATCCTGGTAATCCTGATTCAGACAAAATAAAAAATCTGTGCTATAATGAATCCAGACACCAAAACCAGCTTTTTGTAGAAAAATATTTTCCGCCTAACGGCGGTGGGTTAAGAAGGGAAAAGAAAAAAAGAGAAGAGGGCAAAAGAGCAAGAGTGTAAAGGGCTACTAAGTCCTCGCCGCACCACAACATACAACCCGAAAACCAATAGAGCTGTAGTTGAAGACGAGGTTGAAGTCGTGGCGAGAAGCAGAACGGCAATTAACAGGATTGCCGTACCACGAACCACCGCGCAGCAGCTTTGCGCTCAGGCTTGGACTTGTCAAAGCACTGCCATCTGTAGGCGCGTTTATATAATCATTTTTATAGTCATCTTGACACCATTCCCAGACATTACCGTGCATATCGTACAAACCAAAAGAGTTAGGGGGAAAAGTTCCTACATCTGTGGTCTGCTGACGATATTTTCCTTTTGGTGCAGAAGCATAGGTATAATTACCATGATAATTTACCAAATCTGGAGTAATACTTTCACCAAAATAAAATGGTGTGGTAGTTCCGGCACGACAAGCATACTCCCATTCTGCTTCACTGGGTAATCTGTAGTTTTTGCCTGTTTTTTGAATTAACTTTTTACAGAACTCAACCGCATTATTCCAACTAACTCTTTCAACAGGGCGGTTATCGCCTTTGAAGTTGGAAGGGTTAGTTCCTATGATAGCTTGATATTGTGCCTGTGTCAATTCATATTTTCCCATGTAGAAACTGGGAACTGTAACTTGGTGTTGGGGACTTTCATTTGAAACTCGTTTTGCTTCACTTTCCGGTGAACCCATGATAAATGTTCCCCCTGGTATTTCCACCATGTCCAACGTCACACCATTTCCTAAGTCTTCTGTAAAGTATTTCGCGCTTTCCTTGCGTCGGTTGGTGATATTTCCCCGTGCGTCTGTGGTGACAACTTCAAAACTAAAGGTTTTAAGGTTATTGGCAGGTATTGGTGCTTGGGGTTTTAAAGCTTTTTCTATTGCTGCTATTCTTTGCAAAATCTCATGGGAGTTTTGAGGACGATATTTATATAAACGCTGCATCATATCATCTAATAAATCTGCTAACATAGATGATATTTGTGGTGCATGATTCCGCCAATTTAATCTTTCATTATAGGAATCATAGATGATTGGGTCAAGTGGTTCTTTACCCGTGAGTAAATAAACAAATGTCCGTCCTAAAGCAAAAAAATCAGATTGAGGTACAGCATTATGATTAATTTGTTCCGAGGGTGTGTAACCTGCGGAAATTATTCCTGTGACACCACCTTGTTGTTTAAATACTGTAGATGTTACCTTCCTCACAGTCCCAAAATCAATTAATACCAATTCGGCTTTTTCAGACCGCAACATAATATTAGATGGTTTAATATCTCGATGAAAGAAGTCTTTATTATGTACCTGTTCTAAAATAATGATTAGATCTTTTAGCCATTCTATAGCTGTAGTTTGGTTAATAGGACGCAAACCACGTTTTTGCATATATTTTTCTAAATCTTCTCCCACAACTTTTTCCATTACCAAACAATGAATTGGATTTTGGCTATTGTAGGGATAATATTCAAAATAAGCGTCTAATTCTACATTAGGAATACCGGAATGATGGAGTTGACTTAAAACATCAGCTTCTTGTTTAAATAATTCTACAGCTTTAGGGTCGTTATTAATCAAGACTTTGAGAACTTTAGCCTGATTGGTTCTGACTTCGTTAATCTCATAAGTCACACCAAAGCCACCCCGTCCTAACTGACATTGTACCCGATAACGTTGTTGTAGCAAGACTTCCGAGCCACAGGCTTGACAAAAAAGGATATTATCGGGATTTTGTGGCTTTAGGCAGTTAGAATTGATGCACAGGCTCATAATCTTGGTAGTTAGCACGTTTATTTGATATTCTACCTTGATTTAAGGATTTGAGGTTTTGCCTGTGTAGACGCGGTTTCTAACCGCCCGTTTAACTTCCGCGCAGCGGTGCTAGGCCAAAATATTTTTCTAATAACTATTAACTTAGCATTCATGACCAATGACCTATATAGTCTTAAAATATTCTTAATTTCCCCCCACAGACTTTTTGTCTGTAACCTCCAAGTACCACACAGAAAAATATTATGGCTATAGGCTACGTCGCGCTTGTACTTCATGCACACCTACCTTTCGTTCGTCATCCGGGAAGTGACTACGTGCTAGAAGAGGAATGGCTTTATGAAGCGATTACAGAAACTTACATTCCCTTATTAAAAGTATTTGAAGGGTTAAAGCGAGACGGCGTTGATTTTAAACTCACCATGAGCATGACACCTCCCTTAGTGTCCATGCTTCGTGATCCTCTATTACAAGAACGCTATGATGCTCATCTATCACAATTAGAAGAGCTTGTAGAATTAGAAGCCGAGCGCAATATCCATAATGGTCATGTTCGTTATTTAGCCGAACATTATGCAACTGAGTTTAATGAAGCGCGAGAGTTATGGGAACGTTATCACGGTGATTTAGTTACAGCATTTAAACAGTTCCAAGATAGTAATAACTTAGACATTATTACCTGTGGTGCTACTCATGGCTACTTACCATTAATGAAAATGTACCCCCAGGCTGTATGGGCGCAAATTCAGGTAGCTTGTGAACATTACGCGGAAACTTTCGGCCAAGCCCCCAAAGGTATTTGGTTGCCAGAATGTGCCTATTATGAAGGTGTGGAACGAATGCTGGCTGATGCTGGCTTACGTTATTTCCTCACAGATGGACATGGTATTTTATACGCTCGTCCCCGCCCGCGCTTCGGTAGTTATGCCCCAATTTTTACGGAGACTGGTGTAGCAGCTTTTGGTCGAGATCATGAATCTTCCCAGCAAGTATGGTCTTCTGAGGTGGGTTATCCCGGTGCAGCCGAATATCGGGAATTTTATAAAGATTTGGGTTGGGAAGCGGAATATGAATATATTAAGCCCTATATTATGCCCAATGGTCAGCGCAAAAATACAGGTATTAAGTATCATAAAATTACCGGACGGGGCTTAGGTCTTTCCGATAAAGCTCTTTATGATCCTTATTGGGCAAAGGAAAAAGCGGCAGAACACGCTGCTAACTTCATGTATAATCGTGAGCAGCAAGCCGGGCATTTACACAATATCATGGGTCGGCCGCCAATTATTGTTTCTCCCTATGATGCGGAGTTGTTCGGTCATTGGTGGTATGAGGGTCCTTGGTTTATTGATTATCTGTTCCGTAAGTCATGGTATGACCAGAAAACCTATGAAATGACCCATTTAGCCGATTATTTACGGGCTAATCCTCAGCAACAAGTATGTCGTCCGGCTCAGTCGAGTTGGGGCTTTAAGGGTTTCCATGAATATTGGTTGAATGATACTAATGCTTGGGTTTATCCACATTTGCACAAAGCTGCGGAACGGATGATTGAAATTTCCCAAATTGAAGCTGAAGATGAATTACAGGAAAAAGCACTTAACCAAGCTGCGCGAGAATTGTTATTAGCACAATCTTCTGACTGGGCGTTTATTATGCGGACAGGAACAATGGTTCCCTATGCAGTCAGAAGAACGCGATCGCATTTAATGCGCTTTAATAAACTCTATGAAGATGTGAAAGTGGGTAAGGTTGATAGTGGTTGGTTGGAAAAAGTCGAGTCAATGGATAATATTTTCCCCAATATTAACTATCGCGTTTATCGGCCAGCATTTTAAGTAGTTCCCAGATCCCCGACTTTTTCAAAAAGTCGGGGATCTATATCTAGAAAAGCAAAACCCCCAGTCACAATGCTGGAGGTTATTTTTATACACATCTTGTCAAATTGCCAGTAAATACTATCTGGGTAAGTTGCGGCTGTTGTAAGCATCAATAGCATAGGCGGGTGTGCGTTGGGTATAGTCTATATCTACGCCAGTAATAGATTTAGCCAAAGCTGCAAACTTATCAGAAGCCCAATTGCGTTCGTGAATGGGCTTGCTTTGTTCACCCATGAAATAAGCTAGAGAACCGATAACGGAAACTGCTACCCAAGCAACAACCAATAGAGAAATTAAAATAGCCATTCGAGAACCTCGTTTTTTACTTTTTGTAACCTTATGTAAATAAATATAACAGATTGTTAACAGAAGTTGCAAATTATTTTCTGGTGTGTATGCCCCTCAAAGAGGTGAGGTATTCCCCACTGTAATAATTTCGTAACAAAACGCACTAATACAAGAAATGATGAGAAAATCGTCTGGGTATATTTTTGTTGGGTTTTTTGTAAAGAAAAAATAATCAGATCCCCGACTTCTCAAAGAAGTCGGGGATCTATGTCCTGAGCATGATTACAAATGCAGTTGAGCAAGGAAATGATGAGTAATGGGTAAACTATCCACCACCATTGCCAAACACAACAGCATCATGTAGGAAATGGAATACAAAAATAATTCCCGCGCTATGGTTTTATCTTCGGGATTTTGCAATAAGCGCCAAGACTTATGGACAAATACTCCCCCTAAAGTCAAGGCAATAACAGCATAGACAATCCCGCTGGCGTGTAAGGGATAAAACAGCAAGATAGTCGCAGTGACAGTAATCACCGTATAAAACCAAATTTGCCGGACGGTGGCTGTATTACCCGCTACCACAGGTAACATTGGTATCCCCACCTTAGCGTAATCATCACTAATCATTAAAGCCAAAGCCCAAAAATGGGGAGGTGTCCACAAAAAGACAATGGCAAAAATTAGCCACGCAGACCAGCTTAAAGTGTCCGTTACTGCTGCCCAACCGACTAAAGCGGGAATTGCCCCTGCTGCACCACCAATGACGATATTTTGAGTGGTATGGCGTTTGAGCCAGTGAGTATAGACTAAAACATAGAAAATGATGCCAGAAAAGGCTAAAAATGCTGCCAGGAGATTGGCAAAAACGGTGAGGAGGGTAAAAGAAAGTACAGCCAGAGCGATCGCAAAAATTAAAGCATCACGGGATTGGATCTTCCCGGAAGGGATGGGACGGTGGCGTGTCCGCTCCATGTCATAATCTATATCTCGATCATAGATACAGTTAATGGTTTGGGCGCTGGCTGCTGCTAAAGTTCCGCCAATCATTGTAATAATTAACAACCAGGGATCTACCTCACCCTTAGCGGCTATCCACATACTCCCAGCAGTGGTAATTAATAGTAGGGGAATAATCCGGGGTTTGGTTAGCTGGTAGTAACTTTGAACGACTTGGAGAAATGTGTCGTGTTGACGACGAGAGACATTAGTCTCAATCATGTTAGGTCTTTTTCCTTATTTTTCAAGAACTGGTCAGCAAACCGCTGTAAGCAGGAGTCAGGAGTCAGGAGTCAGGAGTCAGCAGTCAGTAGTAAGGAG
>NZ_JAQMTJ010000243.1:0-16261 GCF_028330815.1 Dolichospermum lemmermannii CS-548 | reverse complement strand
TGTATAGACTGACCCCTCTCCAAACCTCTCCCCTGCAAGGGGAGAGGCTTTAAAACCCCCATTCCCTTGCAGGGAAGGGGGGTAGGGGGGTTAGGTTTTTGGAGATTACTGGTTTGATATAATACTTTTCAAACAACCTCTTAGCCATAAACTTTTCCAACATCCTCTTCAATCTTACAAAAAAAGGGAACAGGGAACAAGGAACAGATAACAAACTAAAGTTGCACTTTATAATGTAGTATGAGCCTTTTCAAGAATTATTCTTAATAAGGGTCAAAGAACTAGTAGTGGCAATTTCTGTGGTTTTTTGTCGCCGATAATCCTGTACAGTCAAAAGTTGCCAACTGGAATTTTGTGAAAGTTCCAGAACCCATTGATGATAATTAAATAAACTTTCCCGATGTCCCACACTAATAAATGTTGTTTTTCTCTCTTGTAATTGTTGATATAAATTACCTTCATTTTTCAAATCTAAAGCACTCGTTGCTTCATCTAATATAGTGAAACTAGGATGAGTAACTAACAGTCGTGCAAATGCAAGGCGTTGTTGTTCTCCCAGCGATAATATGTTCTCCCAAGGAACTTCTGTATCGAAGTTATCGACTCGACTTAGTAAGTTTTGCAGATTAACTTGTTGCAAAATATCTTTCAGTTCTGCGTCAGGTATTTGACGATTTGTACTAGGATAAAGTAACTGTTCGCGCAAAGTTCCTAAGATTATATAAGGACGTTGCGGCAAAAATAAGACTTCTTCTAAGGGTGGTCTCACCAGACGACCAGTCCCCGCATTCCACAAACCAGCGATCGCTCTCAACAGAGAACTTTTACCTCGACCACTAGGTCCAACAATTAATAAACCTTCTCCTGCTTTGACAGAAAGTGATAATTCTTCAACAATCACCTGCTCATAGTCGGGTGTTTGTAAAGTGACATGATCAAAAGCGATATGGTTTTCTTCTACTGTCTTAATGGTACTGACATTCTCTGGTTTTTTAGTAACTGCTTCTAAAGCACTTGAAAACTCATTTAAACGCTTAACGTAACTAGAAAATTGTCCATAAGTCCCAAATTCACTGATTAATTCACCCAAAGCAATAGCAAACATATTAGAAGCTAAAGCGGCTTGTCCCAGTTGTCCAAAATCAATTTCACCTCTAATATATAAAGGTGCAAGTACTAAAAAGGGGAATATTTGGATAACAGATTGATATCCTCTGCTAAAAATGTCTGTCCCTCTCTCCCAACCTATCTTGCGTTGGGTATTTTTGAAAAGATGATTAAATCGCTTCGCAATTATATTTAATTCTTGGGGTTCTCCTTGAAAAAAAGCTATCGATTCAGCGTGATTCCTAACATGCGTCAAGGAATAATTGTAGTCAGCTTTAAATACAAGTTCCTCTTGATTAATTTTAGTCAATTCTTTATTTAAGTAAATGGCAATAAAATTACCTATAATTGTATAAGCAAGCAAAATAACCGCAATCTGTGGGGAAATTGACAAGATAATTATGAAAAAAGTCCCCATTTCCAGGACTTTTTCCAGTAAAGTAGCCGAAAAATTCAGAGCTTTAGTGGTAACAGGTTCAATTTCTTGGGATAACCGCTGATCTGGGTTATCAATATCTGCTTTAAAGTTAATTTTATAATAAGCACGATTGCTTAAATATTTATCTAAAATATGATAATTGAGCCAGTTGTACCAATCAAGAGCAATTTGTTTTCTGACAAATTTAGAAAATCCTACTAAGAGCGTTACAAAGACAAGTACAACAATATTGACTGATAAGGTGTTAATGAACTTAGAATAATCTTTTTCTTGAATCAGAGTATCGACCAAATAACGATTAACGAAACTACTAAAAGCATTCATACCCACAAGCGCGATTATTAGTAATATCAGGAGAATCAGCATTCCCCATGAACGAATCACGTCTGAGAATGCTCTTTCACCTTGCTTTGTTGGATACCAATAAGGTGCCGCAATCGCTTTTACACCTGCCAAAAATTGAGTAAAATCTGAAAAAGCATTTGTTATGGGTTGAGCTTGAACAACTTGGGTTGGCATATTTTAGAAATAAGATAAATTATGAATGCTGAATATGAAAAATTAATCATTCAAATAACGGCTACCCTTGGACTCCCTTCGACTCCGCTCAGGGTGGTCTGGTCAGTACAGCTTGCTTGATTTCTCTTACAAGCCCAGTCCCTTTAGGGCTGGGTTCTGACAATTCAAAGTAAAGTTACACCACCATCCACAGGCAAAATCACCCCTGTGAGATAGGGATTAGTAATTACACTTAACACTGCTTGCGCGATTTCTTCAGGTTGACCAAGATGCTCGACAGGTAAGGCGGCGATCGCCCATTTTGTCAGGTCTGAGCGTTCAGATTCGCTTTGACTGCTCCAGATACTTGTATCTTCTATCAGTCCAGGCGCAATCACGTTGACCCGAATCGGTGCAATTTCTAAGGCCAGTGAGCGCCCAAACACCGCAACAGCACCATTCGCTGCGGCGATAGCGGAAATCCCCCCCATTTTTGAAGATTTGAAGATAGTGACACTGGATGTGAGAGTAATAGAGCCGTCAGGCGCTATATTTTTCAACGATCCACGCACAGCCAAGAACGTCCCCCAGAATTTATCCATCGCACCTTGAGCCGTTTGGGTGGTCATCTCTGCTAAAAGCGATCGCGGCATATTTCTGTCTCCCATCGCCGTTACAATCAAATGATCGAAGTTGCCGATCTGCTCAAAAAAACCATTGACTGCATCCTCATTCAACAAATCAACAGTTTTACCCTCAATTCCCAGAGAAATCAACGCCATCGCCTCATTTAATTTCTCTTGAGATGAGTGGGAAAGTACAACTTTTGCCCCCATTTCTACCATTTTTTTGGCGATCGCCAGATCAATCCCTGAGCTTATACCAATAATCACCACTTTTTTGCCTGATAGCAACTGAAACATTGTCTTACCTCATCAAATAAAAACAGAACAAAATATCACATTAAGTTTACTGGCTTCTTTACTGAAACCAACAAATAATCTATAGATGAAGAATCTAGCAAAGCATCTATAGCAACCACATTGAAATTATAAGTTTCTTCATCTATCTTTCCTGTGTTAAATTCCTCTATAATCGAAGATTTTAAATCTCGGTAGTGTATTTTCCAGCATACCTCTGTCGCTTCCACAAATTCTATTGGCTGAAATCCTGCTTGTTGATAAAGACGTTTATAATCTTCAATATCTTTATCTTTGACAATATTTTCAGGAACAATCAAATCACCAAAATACTTTGTAGTGTCGAAAATGAGATCGGCGAGGATCAGATTTCCCCCTGGCTTCAATACTCGCATTGCCTCTTTCAGAAACTTCTCTCTTGTGTTAAAGTAAAAAGCAGCCTCCACACAGATGATGTTATCAAAAAAATCATCCTCAAATTCCATCTGCACAGCATCCATGCAAATAAACTTGCAGCCTGGCGCATTAACTATACTTCTTTCGATTTGTTTTCTGGAAATATTAATGCCCACAACATCCGCAGGGGAATAATAGTTAAGGAGATGACTGGTAGTTGCTCCCAAACCGCAACCAACATCGAGGATATTTCCCTGCTTGTTTGGCATAAATTCTAACAGCTTTTCCATCAAATTAAAACAGGCTTCATGCTGATTTTGAGTATCTGAGTGCCAATAACCCACATTGAAAAACTCTTTTTGACCATAGTAATCTCTAGTCGAGGTATTTAAAATTAAACTGTCAAATATACCGATAAATTCGTTTTTATCCATTTTTACTCACACTTGTTTATATTGGTTTTCATTGTGATCAACCCCACTCATCATTTAGATGTTTGCTTGTGCTTGCTGAATACAAGCTTTCAATTTTTCGGCTAAAACCTGGACATGGGGTTCAACCATAATTGTGATATGGTTTCCGAGGACAAAATGAATATCAACTGGCTCGCTAGAAAACTCACTCCAGCCCAAGGATAAATCCTGTGAAACCTCAGCATTTAAATAACCATTAGGGTCTTCTGGTAGATCCTCATTAGCGCGGAGAATTGTCAATTTACCTGAATAAGGCTGTTTTGGTACATAATCAACTAGACATAAACAACTATTTTTATAAGCTTGGACGATATTTGTCAACTGGGTAATTTCAGCATTTGGAGGCAGCATATTAGCCATTTTGAAATACTGTAAAACATATTTTAGTTGCTCATCTACAGTCAAAGATTGCAGAGTTTCATAAGAAATATCTACGTTCTTTTCTAAATAAACTTCTATGCCTTTGCTCACTTCAACTAACCACCTCGCATGATCCCAATTAATATAATCAATCAGCATTTGTTTATCTTTATAGGTTGGTGCTGAAGAATCAACTATTGCCAACAAAGCAACTGCCTGTCCCTGGTTACGCAACTGTTGAGCCATTTCAAAAGCTACATTCCCCCCATAAGAATGTCCGCCTAAAAAGTATGGTCCCTGTGGCTGAACAGCTTGCATGGCTTCAATGTAAATACTAGCCATATCCTCAATATGAGTAATCGCACCTAATTCCTGATACAGATTATTTTCAAAACTGTATAACGGTTGATCATCTCCTAAACAACGTCCTAAGTGATAGAAGTAAAAAGGTCTACCCCCTGCACCGGGAACACAGAAGAAAGGTAAGTTTGAACCATTGGGCTGAATTGCTACTAAACAAGATGGAGAAGAATCATCGGATTCCTTTTGGATAATTGCTGCTAACTGTTCTATTGTGGGGTTTTGAAACAGGTCTTTTACAGGAATATCTTTACCAATCTGCTGCTTAATTTGAGTCATTAAATAGGGAGCTAAAAGAGAATGACCACCCAAATCAAAAAAGTTATCCTGTACCCCAATTTTGTCAATTTTAAGAATATTTGACCAGATTTGCAGCAGTTTCAATTCCAATTGATTACGCACTTCGATAAATCTATCGGAGTTACTGGTGTGAGCAGGTGCTTTCAAGGCGTGGCGGTCTATTTTACCATTAGGAGTAAGTGGTAAAGAGTCCAACATCACAAAAGCATTTGGTATCATATATCCAGGTAGTTTATTGCCAAGAAACTGACGCAGTTCGCTAGTTGTGAGTGTGACATCTTTTTGCGGCACAATATAGGCGACTAACTGCTTACTTCGGCTACGCTCAGTACAAGTCTCACCTGGGGTATCTTCGCGGACAATGACGCAAGATATTTGCACATCCTCATGTTGACTAAGTACGGCTTCAATTTCGCCTAATTCAATGCGGAAGCCACGAATTTTAACTTGATGATCGATGCGTCCCAAGTATTCGATATTGCCATCAGGTAAATAGCGTGCCAAGTCCCCGGTTTTATATAATTTTGAATGATCAAAAGGGTTGGGGATAAATTTCTCTTGGGTTAACTCTGGTCGGTTGAGATAGCCGCGTGCTAAACCTGCTCCACCAACGTGTAACTCTCCTGGTACACCAATCGGTACAGGTTGTAAGTTTTGGTCTAACAAATAGATTTGTGTATTAGAAATTGCCCGACCAATGGGGATTGTTGTGGCGATCGTTGTTAATTCCTCTACCAAATACCAAGAAGAAAAAGTGGTATTTTCTGTAGGACCATAGACATGGAGCAGTTGTTTTGGAGCGCCTTTTTCTAAGACTTCTTGCACCCATTGGGGGTCAACCGCTTCACCACCAAATAGTAGATATCTGAGAGAACTAAATGCTTGTGGTACAAAACTAGCTAACTGATTGAATAAAGCTGTGGTTAAAAATAAGACGCTGACTTCGCGATCGCGGATATTGGCAGCAAATTCTTGAGGGGAAAGTAAGACAGATTTAGTGATCATCACTAACTTTGCTCCGTTGAGCAATGCTCCCCAAATTTCAAAGGTTGCGGCATCAAAAGCAATATTTGCCGCTTGAGCAACGCAGTCATCAGGTGTTAACTGTACATAGTTAGTGTTTTTGACGAGTCGATTTACAGCCTGATGATTGACGACTACTCCCTTGGGTGTGCCAGTAGAACCGGAGGTATAAATCACATAAGCTAAGTTACCAGGTTGCACCTCAGTGATTGGACTCTCCGGACTAGATTCACAGATCACCAGCCAGTCGGTATCTAAGCAAACGACAGGCACTTGATGTTCAGGTAATTTCTCAACTAAATGCTGTTGGGTTAATAAGACTGAAACTTGAGCATCTGCCCACATAAAGCGCAACCGCTCAGTTGGATACTCAGGGTCAAGGGGCACATAAGCACCACCCGCCTTGAGAATACCAAGTAATCCCACAATCATCTCCCAAGAGCGCTCCACACAAATACCCACTAACACATCTGCTCCCACTCCCAAAGACTGCAAGTAATGCGCTAACTGATTAGCTCGACAATTTAATTCATGATATGTAAGTTGTTGCTCTTCAAATACCACCGCCACAGCATCCGGGTTGCGCTCTACCTGCTCCGCAAACAACTGATGAATGCACAAATCATGGGGATAGTCTACTTGTGTATCATTCCACTCCACCAATAATTGATGACGCTGGGCTGGACTTAACAGTGGTAATTCCGAAATTCGCATTTCTTGATTTGCCACAATTGCTTGGAGTAAAGTTTGAAAATGTTCCCCTATGCGAGTAATTGTGGTTGCATCAAATAAATCAGAGTTATAGCACCAAACACCCTCCAGACCTCCTGGAATTTCCCAGTAGTTCACTTCCAAGTCAAATCTGGCCCTGACATCAAGTGGTAAGGGCATATTTTCGATAATTAAACCTGACAAATTGCTAGAAGATTGGGGGGTATTCTGGAGAGAAAACAGCACCTGTACCAGGGGATTACGACTCAAATCGCGGTCTAGCTGCAACTTTTCCACCAACATTTCAAAGGGTAAATCCTGGTGAGCATAGGCGGACAATGTTGTTTGTCGCACTTGCTCGTGGAATTCTCGAAAGGTGGGGTTTCCAGAGAGATTACCCCTGAATGCTAGGGTATTAGCAAAAAACCCCATGAGCGGCTCGACACTCTTGCTGTTGCGGTTGGCAATGGGGGAGCCAACCACCAGATCCAACTGACCACTATAACGAGAAATTAAGACCAAAAAAGCTGCCAGTAGGGTCATAAACAGCGTAGCGTCTGACTCCTGGCTCAACTGCTTGAGGCGTTTCGTCAGGTGGCGATCCAGTTGAAAACACTCAACCCCACCTTGAAAAGTCTGAACTGGGGGACGGGGATAATCCGTTGACAGTTCCAAGATGGGAGTTAACCCTGCTAATTGTTCTCGCCAGTAATTCAGTTGGCGATCTAGGACTTCACCTGTGAGCCACTGACGTTGCCAAACTGCAAAATCCGCGTACTGGATCGGTAATTCAGCTAAAGGGGAGGGTAAACCTTGAGTGAAAGCTTCATATAACTGAGATAATTCACCGAAGAAAATGCTCAATGACCAACCATCGTAGATAATGTGGTGCATCTTCAACAGCAGTATATACGAATAGGGACTCAGTTTCAGTAACGTAAACTGTACTAGGGGTTCTCCTGCCAAATCGAAGGGTTTTAATGCGGCAGCGATCGCCATCTGTCGAAATTGCGCCGTTTGTTCTTCTGTAGATAACCCCTGTAAATCCTCGATTTGCCAGGTTACTGTTGAGGGCGGAGCAATTCGCTGGACCGGTTTTCCGTCTACCATGGGAAAAGTAGTTCTTAATATCTCGTGACGACGAATCAGTTCAGTCAAACTCTGTTCCAGAGCCACTAAATTTAGCGCACCTTCTAGCCGCAACGCCTCCAACAGATTGTAAGCAGTGCTGTCTGGTGATAGCTGGTGCAGAAACCAGAGCCGCTGTTGGGCAAAAGATAGGGGTAAATCTTCATCCCGTGAGACAGGAATAATCGCTAATTCAGCAGTATTCGTCGGCGTTTTTGCTTGTTTTAAAAAGTCCAGAATTTCAGATTTTCTAGTCCCGATTGCTTGCTTAATTTCTGATGTCATTACTCCCTTGGGAGCCTGATATCGTAGCTTCTGCTCCTCTAGCCAAACTTTGATATCTAAACTATTTAAATAAGATAAAAACTCTACTACTTTCACTTGCCAATTGCCTCCCAAAGCTGTTGTTTAATCAGGTTTAAATTTTATAAACCTAGGAATCGCCTATTTTTGAGCATATTAAAGCCTCAAGCCCAACCAGGATAAGGGTTTATGCCATATTTATTCCAAGAAATCATAAAGGGAGCGGTAGAACCGAAATTTTTCTATAATTCTCCCTCTTCGTAATCTTCTGGGGTTTCGGTAATAGATATTTGACTAACCCCAAGTACCTCAATCATTTGGGCTAAATTGGCGATAGTTGGATACTCCAGCAAATTTTGTAAGGACAATTCCACCGAGAAAATATCGCGGGAACGAGAGATCACCTGAGTCGCTAATAGAGAATGTCCTCCCAAAGTAAAGAAATTATCCTTAACCCCAATGCGTTCCAATCCCAAAACTTCACTCCAGATTTGTGCAATTTGAGCTTCAATAGGAGTACGAGGTGACACAAAACCCGTTGCCAGATTTCTGGAAGCTGTATCAGGTGTAGGTAATGCGCGACGATCTACTTTACCATTGGGAGTTAAGGGTAAAGCATTTAGCAGGACAAAAGCTTGAGGAATCATGTAATTGGGTAGCTTTTGTTGGATAAATTCCCGCACTTGCGGCACAAGCTTCTGGACTAACTTACCATACAGGGGATTGTTCGTATAGTCAGTCCAGGGTTTAGTTGTAATTGTCTCATGCTCCCAAAAACTTGGGTATGATTGTATATCAGAAACTGGCGTTGAACTGTTACGGCTCAATACCACATCAAAACAACCATCCTGACTACTTTCCCACCAACTGAGGTGGACTGTGTAGCCTAACTCCTCTCCTATCTGCCAAATTTGCTCAGGATTGATCCCCACCATTGGCTGTGCGGCTAACCGTTGTCGCAGTTCTCCCACCGTAGAGGCGGCAGGAGGATTTTCCAACCAGCCTAAAACCTGCCGCGCCTGTTGTAGCCGTTGATTAGGTACATCTCTGATTCCTAACCATTCTGGCTGAACCAACTTGAGCTGATCTTGTAATTGTGTCCACGAAAGTTGGTCAAGTTGCCAATTTAACCAAGGAACTGCCCTTTTCTCCACATTAGTATTTAGATGCAGAGTGACATCATAGCGGAATTGGGTTAACTCATTTTGAGCATGACCGCGCTTAGGTTGAATCTCTACCCAAGTAATCTGGGGAAAACGTTGTTGTAGAGCAATGAAAAATCTGGGATCAATGAGCAGTTCTTCTTCGGCGGACACAGTCTGATGTACCTGCTGTTGCCATTGTTCAACGGTTCTGTCAGACTCGGCGCGGGCTAACTGTACGGCGGCATGGTATGGCAACAGCAAGGGTAAACTACGGACATCCCCCACGAATATCTTACCTTGAGAGGCGATCGCTGTCATTGCCCCTTCTAAAACCTGTAACAGATAGTCCACACTGGGAAAATACTGTACTACTGAGTTCACAACCACCGTATCAAAGACTCCTTGGGGGATACCTTCAAAGTTATCTGCTGTTTTGTGTAGCAGGCGGACATTTTCTAGACCCTGGATCTCCCCACATAATCGCTCCAGATTGCGAATAGTTGCTGAGGAATAATCGGCTCCCCAATATTCTTGACAATGGGGAGCAACGCGAAATAGCAATAACCCACTACCGCAACCAATTTCTAACACTCGCTGCGGTTTCCCTAGCAAAATTCGGCTCACCGTACTCTCAACCCACTCCCGCATTTCTGAATCGGGAATGGCTTTGCCAGTATAACTACTGTTCCAACCACTAATATTGAAGGTGGGGTCATCTGTTGGGGTTTGCTGTTGGCTATAGGATTGTTCATAGAGTTTTTGCCAATCACTAACATACTCGCCTTGCCATTGCGCCAACTGTTCTGGTAAAACTTGACCCTGGAGAGCCGGAACTAAATAAGCGACCAGACGTTTATCACCAGGGATGTCTTCTCTTGCTATGACGACACTTTCCTGTACTAAGGGATGTTGGCTTGCAACTGCTTCAATTTCACCCAGTTCTATGCGAAAACCCCGAATCTTCACTTGATTGTCGATACGTCCCAGGTATTCAATCGTCCCATCCGCTAAATAACGAGCTAAATCCCCGGTTTTATACAATTTTGATGGGCCAAAGGGATTGGAGATAAATTTCTCTTGGGTTAATTCTGGTCGGTTGAGATAGCCTCTGGCTACCCCAACGCCAGCAATATGTAATTCTCCTGGTACACCAATCGGTACAGGCTGTAACTGGGAGTCTAAAATGTAAACTTGGACGTTGGCAATGGGACGACCAATGGTAACTTTTGGGTCGAAAGGGGTGCATTTTGCCACAGTTGCACAGACGCTTCCTTCTGTCGGTCCATAAGCATTAAAGAAATTGCGCCCCGCTGACCATTGTTTGATAAGTTCAACCGCACAGGCTTCTCCCGCGACAATTATGGTTTGCAGGGTAGTCAGTTCGACTTTATGCAGAACAGCTAATGCCGATGGTGGTAGGGTGATATGGGTAATGGCATAATCTCGTAATCGCTCAATTAAGGGCGTACCGGGCATTAGAGAATCTTTGCTTCCTAGATAAAGTGTCCCTCCCGATCCCAAGGACATCAAAATTTCTGATATACAAGCATCAAAACTCAAGGAAGCAAACTGGAGAATTCGACTATCAGAATGCAAACCAAAAGCCTGAATCTGAGCTTGAGCTAGGTTGCATAATCCCTTATGCTCAACCATTACCCCTTTCGGTTTACCCGTAGACCCAGAAGTATAAATTACATTGGCTAAGTTAGCAGCAGTGACGATTCCTGTGAGATTTTCTTGACTGTTTTGGGCAATTTGTTGCCAGATTTCATCTAAAAATACAGGTTTGGCTGGATGTTGGGGTAATTTTTCAATGAGTGTCCATTGGGTCAGCAGTAACGAAACTTGACTGTCCTCTAACATCAAGCTCAGACGTTCTTGGGGATACTCAGGGTCAAGCGGTACGTAAGCACCGCCTGCTTTGAGAATTCCTAAAATTCCCACGAGCATTAAGGGCGATCGCTCTACACAAATCCCCACCAACTGCTCGGTTTTTAGCCCCAAAGACCGCAGGTAGTGAGCTAACTGATTAGCGCGATTGTTCAACTGTGCATAGGTCAGTTGTTGATTTCCACAGACTACTGCGACTGCATCGGGAGTCTGTTGTGCCTGTTTTTCTACTAATTGATGAATACACTTGTGGTAGGGATCATCGGTTTGGGTATCATTCCATTCCCTTAATAGTTGGCGATCTCCCTCTGTTAGCAAGGGTAGTAAAGCCACCGATTGTTGGGGATTGTCAGCAATTGCCCCTAATAAAGTTACAAAATTTTGCATCATCCGGGCAATAGTTGTCCCATCAAACAAATCCCTGTTATACGAGCAAAAGCCTCCCAGACCTTCTGGTACGTCCCACAAGTAAACTTCTAGGTCAACGCGAACCGAGTCCAGTGCTGAAGCCATATCCTCCACCCTGACACCAGGAAAATCCCAAGGCGCAGTTGGCGCATTCTGGAGGGCAAATACCACCTGCGTCAAGGGATTGCGATCCAAGTTCCGCTCCAGTTGCAACTCTTCCACTAACATTTCAAAGGGTAAATCCTGATGCTCGTAGGCGTTTTGAGTAACTTTTCGCACCTGCGCTAGTAAGGCTTCAAAGCTCGGTTCTGGGGAAAGATCGAATCTTAGCGCCAATGTATTGACAAAAAAGCCAATTAATGGTTCGATTTCTTGGCGATTGCGATTAGCGATCGGTGAGCCAACCACCAAATCTGTTTGTCCACTGTAACGAGACAGTAACACTACAAAACCCGCCAACAGTGTCATAAACAGAGTGCTTCCAGACTTTTGAGAGAGCTTTTTCAGCTGCTGGGTTAGCTGGCTATCTAGTTGCAGTTGCTCTGTACCGCCTCGGAAAGTTTGTATAGCTGGGCGGGGGCGGTCTGTGGGTAATTCTAATAGAGGTGGCGCACCTGTTAACTGTTGCTTCCAGTAGCTTAATTGACGCTCTAATACTTGATTTGTCAGCCACTGACGCTGCCAGACAGCGAAGTCGGCATACTGTATGGATAATTCTGGTAATTCAACAGAACTACCCGTTGAAAAGCTGCGGTAATAGGCTGAGAGTTCATCGATCAAAATGCCCATTGACCAACCATCAGCTGCAATATGATGAATTGCTAGTAGCAATACATACTCGTCGGGCGCAACTTGCCAAAGCTTGACTCGCAGCACTGAACCATTAGCCAAATCGAAGGGTTTACAGGCTTCTGCTGTCGCCAGTTCCTCTACTTGTTTGGTGGGGTCTTGGAGATTTTGTAAATCCACCACTGGTAGGGTGATGGTCATACTGGGTGCGATCGCCTGCACCGGCTTATTATCCTTAATCTTAAACTGAGTCCGCAGCGGTTCATGACGTTGCCCGATCGCCGCAAAAGCTTGCTCTAAAGCTTTGACATTGAGATTCCCCACCAGCCGCATGGTGAAATCTATTGTGTAAGCACTACTTTCACCTTCCAACTGATTTACAAACCACAGGCGTTCCTGCGCCCACGATAGAGGTATGTCTCTGTCTCGGTCAACAGGTGCGATGGCTGGCACCGTCAAACCTGAACCAGTTTCTAGCTGACTTAAAATCGCCTCACTTAACTGAGAAACTGTCGGTGATTCAAAGATATAGCGTAACGGCAACGAAATTCCAAAAGCTTCCTGCAAGCGAGAGATTACCTGAGTTGCTAGTAGAGAATGTCCTCCAAGTTCAAAGAAATTATCCTCAAGACCCACCTTTTCTATTTGTAGTATTTTTTGCCAAATAGCAGCAATGATTTTTTCTGCTTCTGTATTTGGCATGACATAATCAGCTTCACTTAGAACAGTTAGCTCTGGTTTTGGCAGGGCACGGTGGTCTATCTTGCCGTTTGGTGTTAAGGGCAAGTTCTCTAGCACCACAAAGCTGGAGGGTATCATGTAGTCGGGCAAGAGTTTCTTAAGATTAGCTCTCAAATATCGAGCTAAATTATCGGGGTAATTATTTTTTACATTGCCATAATCAGCAAATAATCGTTGATAGAAACGTGTTTGCCGGAAATTATTTTTATAGTGATAGGAGACATATTCAAAGTTAATATTTTCTCCATTCTTTTTCAGCAGACGACCTTTAATTGCATAATCTGGGTTGAGATTATTTTCGCAAAGTGTCCTGGAACAAACTGCTTGAATGACATCACCGTACTCAACCTCAATCCCCGGTTCAAATAATGGTAAATAAACAGGAAGCCAGCAATATTCATGTTCGAGAATATCTATTTCTTCTCCGGCAATAGTATGCAAATTCAGCCATACCAAAAATCCATTCATTCGCCCATTTTTGTGAATTTCCAATTGAACTTCATGGGAAAATTCTGGGCTAATATATTCATTGAAGTTCAAGTCTTCCAAAACATCCACAGTGGATAGAACATTTGCTTGGGAAAATTTCTTAATACATACCCTTAAGTCAAATGGATATCCGACTTCCTCAAAGATTTTTTTGGTGTAATATGCCGGAATTTCAGCAAATTTAGGATTGTGTAATATTTCATCTGGGAGAGTGACAGCCGCCATCTTAGTAATGCTTCTTTCAGGAATCATCAAACCATCAGGCTTGAGAAATCTTCTCGCGTTATTAATAATTACTGCTGCTCCTTCAGAGCCACCAATTGCTCCCACGATTTCGGAAACGCAGACATCAGCGAGTTCTGGGATATCAACTAAAGTTGCATCTCCATGAATGACTGTGATTTTGTCTGCTAAACCTAACTTTTCAATACAAGCTCTTGCTTGGCGGCAGGTTTCCTCATTTCTTTCAATTGCATAAATTTTATTGGCACCCCCTTGGACACAAAATCTGGATAAGATTGCATCTTTACCTGTGCCAATTTCAACGACTATTTTATCTTTGACCAATTGATTAATAGCGACTTTATAACTATCGTTACGTCGATGGTCATTGGTCATAGCGTAATACAGCAAGTCGTCATAGACATAGTATTCAGCTATAGATGGCCATAGCTCTACTTTGTCTGTTGATAATTTTTCTGGTTTCTTTGATGATTCGAGGTTTTTCTGTTGCGGTACAACATAAGCTACCAGGCGTTTGTTATCCGGTTGGTCTGACCGTGCTACGACCACTACTTCCCGTACTTCTCTTAGCTGGGACAGCGCAGCTTCAATTTCGCCCAACTCAATGCGGAAGCCACGAATTTTTACTTGATTGTCAATTCGCCCTAAATACTCCAATTCGCCATTCGGCAGATAACGAGCTAAGTCACCGGATTTATATAGTAGCTGCTCGGAGTTGCCATTAAAGGGATTAGAGATAAACCGTTGTGCTGTCAGTTCGGCGCGATTGAGATAGCCACGAGTCACCCCAGCACCACCAACGTACATCTCACCCGCAACCCCAATCGGCACTGGCTGTAAATGTTCATCCAGCACATACACCTGTAAGTCCCCAATCGGACGACCAATTACACTTGCTTTACCATGCAAATCGGCTTTGCTCAATGGACGATAAGTTACATGTACAGTGGTTTCTGTAATCCCGTACATATTCACTAACTGGGGCGACTGGTCGCCGTGTCGGTCAAACCAAGGCTGCAAACTATTGAGTTCTAAAGTCTCTCCTCCGAAAATTACCAGGCGCAAGTTCAAATCTCCAACAGTTGCAATTGACTGTTCTGCTGGAATCAACTGACGGAAAGCTGATGGTGTTTGATTGAGAATTGTAACTTTCTCTTGACATAGTAATTCATAGAAGGATTTGGGCGATCGCGTTACTAAATATCCCACTACTACCAGTCGTCCACCATATAGCAATGCACCCCAAACTTCCCAGACAGAGAAATCAAATGCATAAGAGTGGAACATTGTCCACACATCTTGAGAGTTAAAGTTATACCAAGAGTCTGTGGCTGCAAACAGACGCACTACATGAGAGTGGTTGACTAAAACGCCCTTGGGCTTACCTGTAGAACCCGAAGTGTAGATGACATAAGCTAGGTTACTTGGTGTGGCGATATTGAGAGGATTTGAGTTGCTGTTTTGAGCAATTTTTTCCCCATCGCTATCTAAGCAGACGATATGCGCCTGATGCTGTTGTAATTTCTCAACTAGATGTTGTTGAATCAATAAGACTGAAACTTGAGCATCTTCTAAGATCAAGTTCAAACGCTCTTGGGGATAATCTGGGTCAAGTGGCACATAAGCGCCCCCGGCTTTGAGAATTGCAAGTAGTCCCACGATCATTTCTAGCGATCGCTCTACACACAACCCTACCAGTACATCCGCACCCACACCCAAAGACTGCAAGTAATGCGCTAACTGATTAGCTCGACAATTCAACTCGTGATATGTAAGTTGTTGATTCTCAAACACCACAGCCACAGCATCGGGTGTCCTCAAACACTGCTCCTCAAATAACTGATGGATACACTTATCTTGGGGATAGTCTACTTGTGTATCATTCCACTCAATTAATAACTGCTGCTGCTCAACTGCTGTCAACAGAGGTAATTGGGAAATTCGCTCAAAGGGATTCGCTACAATTCCCTCAAGTAGTGTCACAAAATGACTCGCCATCCGCTCGATGGTGCTGCTATCAAACAAATCAGTGTTATATTCCCACACTCCCACCAGTCCAGTCCCTGTGTTCTCCATTGCTAAGGTAAGATCAAACTTGGCAGTTGTGCTTTCTACAACCAGTGGACTAACAGTTAACCCAGTCAGTTCTACTTGAGAGTTAGGCGCATTCTGGAACACAAATGCCACCTGGAACAGGGGTGTATGGCTGAGGTTTCTTTGGGGCTGTAATGCTTCCACCAGCATTTCAAACGGCAAATCCTGATGAGCGTAGGCGGACAGCGCCATTTCCCGAACACGCCCCAGTAATGATGAGAAACTAGGATCTGCCGATAAATCAGTCCGCATCACTAAAGTATTCACAAAAAAGCCAATTAACCCTTCTATTTCGCTGTGATTGCGGTTAGCAATTGGAGTCCCTACCAAAATGTCTTCTGTTCCTGTGTAGCGATAAAGTAGGGTATCAAACGCTGCCAACAGCGTCATAAACAGAGTACAATCTTGTTGCTGACTCAGTTGCATTAACCCTTGAGTTAATTC
>NZ_JAQMTJ010000242.1:0-10918 GCF_028330815.1 Dolichospermum lemmermannii CS-548 | reverse complement strand
ACCGATTTATCCCAGAGAAATCAACTCTGTCTAAGTAGTCGCTACCTGCGGCATTAAGTCGGTAAGCTGTCCCCTGAAATCCTTCTGTAGTTACTCCGGTAGATAAGGTCATCCCACGTCCAGTATCACCAATGGAGTAATTAATAATTAGTAAATCATCTCCTGCTCCTCCATCAGCAAAGTCACTATCACCTAATCCAGTATTAATCGTGTCATTGCCAGCTAAACCATAAATAAAATCATTACCCGTAGTACCTATAATCGTGTCATTACCCGCCGTACCAGTAAAATTCTGCTGTTCTACCTGAATAACTTGCCCATTTACCGTAATCGTCGCGTGATCATCCTCAGCCTTCAAAGCCTGTAAAGTCTGAGTATCCAGACTATAACCCTGTACCAACTCAGCAAAAATCGCTCCTTCATCTCCAGCACTATCGGTTTGATTAATTTGAGCATCAATAAAATGCCCAATTTCTTCTAACAAAACCGCACTAATAGCTTCTGGTGTAGCTGTTGCGACAAAATTAGCTGATAAATAAATCTTATTATTGCTACTAGCATAAGCGCCGTTAGCATTGCCAAGAGTGCTATTATCAAGAATCTCAATTTGCGGAACTTGACTAAAATCACCAGATAGCCACTGTAAACGCAGAATTTCCGCACCGCTACGGTTGTATTGTGTACCAAAAGCGGTATCGAAAACCTGCCAGAAATTATCTAAACCAGAAAAAGTGCTGAGTTGATTGTATGTCAGCGTCAGGGCAGAGTTGAGTATGGTATTCATAGATTTAATTAGTTATTGGTATTAATGATGCCCTAAGGCGATAGGAGGTGTCACAACTTGTAACACTTTTTAGTTAAAGACTATATACGCACAAGTTTGACACAAATACTGATAAGTGTCAAGCTCTATATCTATGCGACAAGTTAGGATATTTTTTAAATTGGTAGTCACCAATGTCAATACTACTATCAATTGGTACAGTGAGCTTGCGATGCCCTGAGCTTGTCGAAGGGTCGAACTGCTCAGTACAAGAACAAACCACCCCGGAACTTAAGTTCCGGTCTAAAAGCTAAAGTGCGTTAAAACGCACTCTAGTTAACTCAAAATCAAAAATTATCTTATTTTTGCTAAAATAGTCGGTTTTAACCGACTTCAGCTTTTAGACAGGGAATTTATTCCCTGGCTTGAAGGGACTGCTAAACCCTATTCAAGGATTATTCAACATTCTTTGCCAAACGGTAAACCCTAACAGCAAAATAATACCGATAGCAGTGACCAGCATCACTGGTAAACTCATACCCTGGACTTTCATAGCCAGCAAATTACAGCCTAAAGTAATAGACCAGAGGATAAAAGCCGCATTCCGTTGGGATAGTCCCCAGGCTAACAAGCGATGATGGAGGTGGTCTTTACCTGGTGTACTCAAAGGATTTTTTCCTGCCATGAGCCGGCGCACAAACACTTGAGTAGTGTCAATAACTGGCAACAGCAGAAATAAAACTGTAGGTATTAGGGCATAGATTGTATTTAATTGGAGTTTACCTAAAATACTGGTTGCTGCTAAAACATAGCCAAAAAAGTATGCTCCAGCATCACCCATAATGATGTGTGAGGGGTAAAAATTATGGCGTAAAAAGCCCAGTGCTGCCCCTCCCAAAGCTGCCAAAACCAAAGTAGCAGCAGCGCGATTATCAAACTGGGCAGAAACACCTAACAAACTGATAGCAGTAATAAAGCTAATGCCACCAGCCAAACCATCCATGCCATCCATGAGGTTAATAGCATTGGTGATTCCCACTACCCACAGCACGGTTAACGCCATAGATAAGAGAGAATCAATGGGTGTACCAAAGGCAACTTGGATGCTAATGCCATTACCAACCAACAAAAGTGCTGTTGTTACCTGCGCCCATAACCGCACAGACGGAGGTAAGCCAAATTGGTCATCAATAAAGCCAACTAGAACTAAAATCGAACCACCGAGGAGAATCGTTAAAACCTGGGCTAAAACCCCTTGCAGTTCAATCGGCCGCAAGAGACTAGCCAAGACCAAAGCCGCAATAACACCCGCGTAGATTGCCAAACCTCCCGCATTAGGTAAAGGTTCTTGATTCAGTCGTCGGGCGTTGGGTTGATCTGCCCAACCTACCTCTAAGGCAAATTTGCGAATTGTGGGAATTAAACGCCAGGTAACAATCAAAGCTAATAGAAACGTAAATACTACAGCTAACCAGCCGGAGCCGCTAGGGTCAGCAATGCCAAGGGATTTAAGGGAGTTCGCTAAGTTCATTTGCTCCCAATAGAATCATTAGTTTTATGGTCAAACATAAGTATCAACTGTTAATATTAATCAATTTTGGGATTTTGATTGTTAATCTAAATTGGGGAAAGGGATTAGCACTCTTGGTCAGTGAGTGCTAAATTGTCTAATGGAAGCAATAGAAAAATAAAACATGACTAAGATTATTGCATTTAATGAAGAATCACGACGGGCTTTAGAAAGAGGTATTAACGCACTGGCAGATGCAGTGAAAATAACTTTAGGTCCAAGAGGTCGTAACGTCCTATTAGAGAAAAAATTTGGTGTTCCCCAAATTGTTAACGATGGTATCACTGTTGCCAAAGAAATTGAATTAGAAGATCCTCTAGAAAATACTGGTGCTAGACTTATTCAGGAAGTAGCATCGAAAACTAAGGATGTAGCTGGCGATGGAACTACCACTGCCACAGTTTTAGCACAAGCCTTGATTAAAGAAGGGTTAAAAAATGTAGCCGCTGGGACAAATCCCATTAGCTTAAAACGGGGTATTGATAAAACCGTTGAAGCACTGGTAGCAGAAATTGCCAAAATTACTAAACCTGTAGAAGGAAGTGCGATCGCTCAAGTTGCCACAGTTTCCGCTGGTAATGATGCTGAAGTTGGACAGATGATTGCACTGGCCATGGAGAAAGTGACTAAAGACGGTGTAATTACCGTTGAAGAATCTAAATCCTTCACCACTGAACTAGAAGTAGTGGAAGGAATGCAGCTTGATAGAGGTTATATTTCTCCCTACTTTATCACCAACAATGAACGGATGACAGTAGAGTTTGAAAACTCCCGTATCCTGATTGTTGATAAGAAAATCAGCAGCATTCAAGATTTAGTCCCTATCTTGGAAAAAGTTGCCCGTTTAGGTCAACCTTTACTGATTATTGCTGAAGATGTAGACGGTGATGCTTTACAAACATTGGTTGTAAATAAAGCCCGTGGTGTATTGGCTGTAGCTGCGATTAAAGCCCCCGGTTTTGGTGAACGTCGCAAAGCTATGTTAGAAGATATTGCCATTCTTACCGATGGACAAATGATTTCTGAAGAAATTGGCTTGAGCTTAGATACAGCTACTTTGGAAATGTTGGGAACTGCTCAGAAAATCCACATTGACAAGGAAAATACCACGATTGTCGCTGGTAATACTGCTAAACCAGAAATCCAAATCCGGATTGAGCAAATTCGTAAACAATTGGCGGAAACTGATTCCGACTATGATACCGAAAAACTGCAAGAACGCATTGCTAAGTTAGCTGGTGGTATTGCCGTGATTAAAGTCGGTGCAGCTACGGAAACAGAACTGAAAGACAGAACCTTGCGGATTGAAGACGCACTCAACGCTACCAAAGCAGCGGTAGAAGAAGGTATTGTTCCTGGTGGTGGTGCAACCTTAATTTATCTATCTACCAAGGTAGATGCTATTAAAAACAGCCTCACTCCTGAAGAAAGAATTGGCGCTGATATTGTTAAAAAAGCTTTAGAAGCTCCCCTCCGGCAAATCGCGGAAAATGCTGGGGCAGAAGGTTCTGTGATTGTTGCCAGAGTTCGGGAAACTGATTTAAATATCGGTTATAACGCAGCTACAGGCGAATTTGAAGACTTAATTGCGGCTGGTATTATTGATCCCGCAAAAGTGGTTCGTTCCGCTTTACAAAATGCTTCTTCCATTGCTGGTATGGTACTAACTACCGAAGCCATTATTGCTGAAAAGCCTGAAAAACAATCCGCTGGATCTCCTGATGGTGGCATGGGCGGTATGGGCGGCATGGGTGGTATGGGCGGTATGGGCGGCATGGGTGGTATGGGCGGCATGGGTATGTTCTAATTTGCCACTGTCCCAAATCCCAAATCCATAATTTATGAATTACCCACCCCTAACGCTTTCAGGGGTGGGTTTTTGTGATAATTTCAGTGTATCTCGCAAACGGTTCGTTAACGCTTAATTAAAATTAAGATTCTGGAATCTGGTTACTGAGCTTGTCGAAAAATCAAAAGGCTAACATCCTCAAGATAGATACCGTCTCTCTAAAAATATGTGAAAATGAGGGTAGAAACATCTGTTAAAAACAACTTAACACCATTTTCTATTTTTGACTCCTGACTCCTATTCCCAGGGGGTGAAACTATGATTGATACAAGTAACAATATAAGAATTGTCTCTTTAATTCCGAGTGCTACGGAAATCGTCGCTAAACTGGGTTTATTTGATGCTATGGTCGGGCGATCGCATGAATGTGACTATCCTCCCGAAATCACCAATCTTCCAGTTTGTACCCAAGCCCGTGTGAATGGTGACGCTAATGGCCATTCTATTCATGACGAAGCCAGTAATCTATTACAATCTGCTTTAGGTGTCTACAAAATCAAAATTGATGTTTTAGAGAAATTGCACCCTACCCACATTATCACCCAAGATCAATGTGATATCTGCGCCGTCAGTTTACCGGAAGTAGAAAAAGCAGTTGCCCAACTTACCCACAGTTCACCGCAAATAATTTCCTTACAACCGAACACACTACAGGAGCTTTGGGGTGATA
Organism: Dolichospermum lemmermannii CS-548; assembly: GCF_028330815.1. Taxonomy (NCBI): domain Bacteria; kingdom Bacillati; phylum Cyanobacteriota; class Cyanophyceae; order Nostocales; family Aphanizomenonaceae; genus Dolichospermum; species Dolichospermum lemmermannii. The sequence goes on along the minus strand of NZ_JAQMTJ010000242.1, from coordinate 6,066 downwards.
TTGAACGGGTTAGTCACACATTTGGAGTAGATTCAGTAGAAATACTGGAAAATTTAGAAGCCCGTGTGAGAATTTGTAAGCGAAGACTGCAAGGGCTATCCTGTGCAGAAATGCCTAAAGTCGCTTGCGTTGAATGGACTGATCCTTTGATGACCGCTACAAATTGGGTTCCTGAATTAATCAACTTAGCAGGAGGAAAACCATTATTTAGCTTGATGGATAAACCTGTTACTCATGTCAAATGGGAAACATTAGTAGATAGTAACCCAGATGTGATTATTTTCATGCCCTGTGGCTTTGATTTACAACAGACTCAGCAAGAAGCTCAAGTATTAACTCAACGTCCAGAATGGAAAAAACTCCATGCAGTCCAATCAGGGAGAGTCTTTATTACTGATGGCAATGCTTATTTTAACCGTCCTGGTCCGCGGTTGGTAGATTCTTTAGAAATTCTCGCAGAAATATTGCATCCAGATATCTTTGATTATGGTTATCAAGGTACTGGTTGGCAAATTTTATAAGCAGTATGCAAATAACCTGATTGTAGGTAAGAGTTTTATTAAATTTTGGCCGTTGCGTTATTATTAATTATGTTTCGCGCAGAGGCGCGAAGAAGCAAAGGCGCAAAGTTTGAGATTTTGATTTCTTACCTATTTTTTGACTATTTACGTGTATTATTCCGGGTATATCTGTGTTTGACACCTATAGGAAAATATTCAAGATCACCAATGGGTTTTAATTCTACCAATGGAGTTTGATATTGTCGGGGAACATAGTTAGCAAACTCACTATTGAGACGCAATAATTGAGCAAGAATAGCAGCAGTTATAGATAATCTTTTCTCCTCTTTATCCTCTATTCCTGGTGCTAACTCTACTACTACAGATAAAAAGCGGTTTTTGTCTAAATCCTCTTTTACCTGTAAAACAAATTTACCTGTTACCCATTCTCTAATAATTGGTTGTTCTAATCCTACCGTCACATTTTCTGGATAGATATTCGCACCAAAATAGGAAACCGTAAAATTAGAACGTCCGAAGATATAAACAAAAGGTAATTGATGAATTCCGCGATGATTTTCTAATTCTGTAATAGGATTAAAACCCCATGCTGCTAAGAATTCTAGCATTTCTGTGTAGGTAATTAAGCCACCTTGATCAAAAATGCTATATCTAATTAAAGGCACACCATTATTCCCAGAAAATAGTAAATTTCCATCTTCTACTTCAAAAAAACGACTGCAAGGATCATATTGGACTAAAGTAGGTAAACGCGACTCCCCAAATAATGCTTTCGCTGCTTGAGGTGTGACTGCTAAAAACCGCCGAATACAAATACTAAGAGGTGTTTCATTTCCTAAAACTCCCGCGTCTGCTGTTCCATACATAGAAGCAAAATCATCACAGGGATTTTCAGAACCTATTCTTTGGGCTACTAAATTGCGCCATTCTTCACTAAATACTTCTCCTGCCATGACTAACTTAATATGATATTGTCCCCATTCGATATTATTGGCAATACCCGTATCAATGACATCTTTTAAAAATGGTGGATATCCTAATAACACAACTTGCTCAAAGTTACCACCTAATTCCTGGACAATTCGCAAAATTTCCGGTTTATTATTCCCTGGAGTAATGACGGTAATCGGATAACCCTTAGCGGCTAAATGACGACAACAATTAGTAGTAAACATTCCCCCTACCCAAGTTCCCAGAGCAAAACAAACTACTGCTAAAGTAGTTTTAGTATCCGCATAAAAACTATTATGAAAGATTTGCTCAAAGCGGGTGGCTATTTGTAATTCATCAGTGATGAAACGCGGCCAAAATGTGGGTTTACCTGTTGAGCCAGAGGAAGCTGCAATCATATCACAGCTTCCTAGTTTTCCATTATTACACAATTGGGGCAAAGAATAACGGGAAATATAATTTTCTTTATTAACTTTTGGTAAGTTTTGAAAATCTGCTAATGTTTGAATATCTTGAGGATTTATGCCTCGTTCTGCTAAAAATGCCTGGTAAGCGGGTACACTAGCAGCTACATCTTGAAATAATGCGATCGCTATTTCTCGACTGTCAATGTGAAGATGCTGTTCTAGTTTCTCTGCTAAGGGAGTAGATATAAAATCTTCTAATCCCAGAATTGCCCGTTGTGTTGGTATTTGTGGTTTCATAAAGCTTGTGTGTTGACAAAAATCTGATCGCTCTTTGTCAGTATTTTATCTATAAATGCAATTTTTTAGCTTAACCGACAGAAGCCCCACGCCTGACCCTAAAGTTATGGTTGATGTATCAAATATTTTTTACCCCACCCTAACCCTCCCCTTGTAACGGGGAGGGAACTGGATTTTTATTGTTTCCCCCCTTTACAAGGGGAAAGGGGGGTAGCAATGTGATGAAAATTACGGAATACAACTTTTGAAACATCCTCTAAGAGAGATTGCGAGAGATAACATTTAAATTAATCACAAATGAGTAAACCAATAGAAGTCCGCAACCCCCGCACAGGTAAATTTGATTATGTCATCGTTCCTCCACCACCAAAATTACTTTCCCAGCAATGTCACCGGTTGCGAAGAGGACAAATTATCTGGCAAAAATTAGGAGTTGAAGGCAGAATTGCTGCTTTAAAAGCCTGGAAAAAAGCGATATTATCAGACCGAACACAATTAACAGAAGCTTTAGTTAGTGATACGGGAAGATTATCAACATCAGTGACAGAAGTAGATTCATTTATTGCTAATATTGACAAATGGTGTAATTTAGCTCCACAATTACTACAAGGGACAGCTAAAAATACATCTATTCCGTTTATTGCTTTACAACAAACGGCTGTTCCTTATCCTCTGGTTGGCATAATTAGTCCTTGGAATTTTCCCCTATTGTTATCTACAATTGATACAATTCCAGCTTTATTAGCGGGTTGTGCAGTCATAGTTAAACCCAGTGAAATCACTCCCCGTTTTGTTGCTCCTTTAATGACAACTCTGAATACAATTCCGCAATTACGTGATGTTTTAAATTTTGTCGAAGGAGCAGGACAAACAGGAGCAGATTTAATCGAAGATGTAGATTTAATTTGTTTTACAGGTAGTGTAGAAACTGGGCGTTTAGTGGCAGAAGCAGCAGCCCAAAAATTCATTCCTGCTTGCTTAGAATTAGGTGGCAAAGACCCAGCTATTGTTTTAGAATCAGCAGATTTAGACTTAGCAACTTCAGCAATTTTGTGGGGTTCTGTTGTGAATTCTGGACAGTCATGTTTATCAATTGAAAGAATTTATGTTGCTGAATCTATTTTTGAACAATTTTATCATCAATTAGTCACTAAATCCCATAAATTGAAATTGGCATACCCAACTATTGAAAGTGGTGAAATTGGTCCGATTATTTGTGAAAAACAAGCAGCTATTATTAATGATCATCTGCTAGATGCAGTTTCTAAAGGGGCAGTAATTCACTGTGGTGGTAAAGTAGAAGAATTAGGTGGAGGTTGGTGGTGTCGTCCCACGGTTATGACTGAAGTTGACCATTCCATGAAAGTAATGACTGAAGAAACATTTGGTCCAATTATGCCAGTTATGCCTTTTGCTAATATAGAAGAAGCGATAAATTTAGCTAATGATTCTATTTATGGATTAAGTGCTGCTATATTTTCTGAATCAGAAGAGTTAGCATTAGAAATTGGTATGCAAATAGATGTAGGTGCTATTAGTATTAATGATGCAGGGTTAACAGCTATGATGCAAGAAGGAGAGAAAAACGCCTTTAAATTTTCTGGTTTGGGAGGTTCACGCATGGGTAAAGCTGCCTTTAAACGCTTTATGCGAAAAAAAGCCTTTTTGATTAAAACTAACATGGATAAAGACCCTTGGTGGTTTAATAATGAAGATTAGGGATATGGAAACTGGGAACTGAATAAAAGTTTTCCCAATTACCAATTACCAATTACCAAATTATCAAAGATCAAGTGAATTTTGGCACAATTATTAATCATGTTGAGTATTTCCTTATTTACCTGTTATGTGCTGTAAATAAAAGATAAGATAATAGTCTGTAGTTAATTTCCCATTTAATAAGGTAAAAACATGACTAAAAGTGACAAAATCAACTTTTCTACTCCGAGCGGATTTCCCGAATTTCTGCCTAGTGAAAAGCGTCTTGAAGTATATTTACTAGATATTATTCGCAAAGTTTTTGAAAGTTATGGTTTTACACCCATTGAAACTCCAGCAGTGGAAAGGTTAGAAGTCCTGCAAGCTAAAGGTAATCAAGGTGATAATATTATCTATGGTATTGACCCAATTTTACCACCAAATCGCCAAGCCGAAAAGGATAAATCTGGAGAAACTGGTTCAGAAGCAAGAGCTTTGAAATTTGATCAAACTGTTCCTTTTGCTGCTTATATTGCTCGTCACTTAAATGAGTTAACTTTTCCTTTTGCTCGTTATCAAATGGATATGGTATTTCGGGGTGAACGGGCAAAAGATGGACGATTTCGACAGTTTCGGCAATGTGATATAGATGTGGTTGCTCGTGGTAAACTGAGTTTACTTTATGATGCCCAAATGCCCGCAATTATCACGGAAATATTTGAAAAGATTAATATTGGTGATTTTGTTATTCGCATTAATAACCGCAAAATCCTGACAGGATTTTTCCAATCAGTAGGAGTTGCTGAAAACCAAATTAAAACCTGCATTAGTATTATTGATAATTTGGAGAAAATTGGCGAAGCTAAAGTTAAACAAGAGTTAGAGACAGAAGGTATTTCCTCAGAACAAACGGAAAAAATTATTGAGTTTGTGAAAATTGATGGTAGTATTGATGATGTTTTAGATAAACTCAAACACCTTGCTGAGAATTTACCAGAAGCAGAACAATTTAATTTAGGAGTAACTGAATTAGAAACTGTCATTAATGGAGTTAGAAATTTAGGAGTTGCTGATAAACGTTTCTGTATTGATTTATCTATTGCTCGTGGTTTAAATTATTATACTGGAACAGTTTACGAAACTACTTTATTAGGCCATGCAGCTTTAGGGAGTATTTGTTCTGGTGGTAGATATGAAGAATTAGTGGGAACATTTATCGGTGAAAAAATGCCTGGTGTGGGTATTTCTATTGGTTTAACTCGGTTAATTAGCAGGTTGTTAAAAGCGGGTATTCTCAATACTTTATCTGCAACTCCCGCTCAAGTGGTAGTAGTAAATATGCAAGAGGATTTAATGCCTGTTTATTTACAAATATCGCAACAGTTACGTCAAGGGGGAATTAATGTTGTGACTAACTTTGAAAAACGCCCTTTAGGTAAACAATTTCAAGCCGCAGATAAACAGGGTATTAGATTTTGTGTAATTATTGGTGCGGAAGAAGCAGCAGCACAAAAATCATCATTGAAAGATCTACAAAGTGGTGAACAAATAGAAGTAGCTTTGGCAGATTTACCAGAAGAAGTTAAACGCAGACTGGCATAATTTTGATTACCACGCTAACAGCGTGGTAAATTATGAACAATCAGGAATAAATAGATGACGACAGAATCAGAAAACACTTTAAAAATTGCTCAACAAGCATTTGCCTATTTTACACAAGGCTTAGAAACTGGTAATTGGCAAGCATTTTTAGATATGCTAACGGATGATTTTACCTTTTGGTTTCCTATGGGAAAATTTCACGGGTTAAATATAGGTAAAGAACGAGCAAAGGAGTTTTTTGAATATGTTTCTGAGGCTTTCCAAGCAGGAATTAAGATTACTTCTTTAGACAATATTACTAGCAATGAAAAAACCGTGATTTTTGAATTTCGGGATGAAGGTAACTTATTTGGCAATCCTTATAAAAATCGGGTTGCAGTTGCTTTTGATATTCGAGACAATCAAGTTTGTGCTTATCGAGAATACTTTGGTAGTGATGGTAAATCCTATTAGAGGGTGTTTGAAAAGTTTTGAATGTATAGACTGACCCCTCTCCAAACCTCTCCCCTGCAAGGGGAGAGGCTTTAAAACCCCCATTCCCTTGCAGGGAAGGGGGGTAGGGGGGTTAGGTTTTTGGAGATTACTGGTTT